>CAYOCZ010000049.1:0-13698 GCA_964402475.1 uncultured bacterium
GTAGCTGACCTCGCGGAAGGTCCGGCAAGGCGTACTTCCCGTGTCCACGAAGGTCGCGGCTTCGCGGAACGGCAAGAGGATGTAGCGGTAACCGGAAATCCCACTCTGCCGCGCGAACTGGCCGGCCTGCTCCAGGTCCCTGATCGGCGGCGTGTTGCGGAGGTTGTCAGCGCCGGTGATCTGGAAGAATGTGTCGCGGTCGGCGTAGTAGTACGCACGACCCGGAAATCGCCGCATGAGCAGGTAGTTCCAGACACCCCGATTCCTGGCGTAGACAACCGGGCCCTCGAAGTCCAAGGTGTTGTGAAGCAACCCCGCACCATAGTAGTTCAGGAAGCGATCGGTTCGCGCGTTGCCGACGAAGACGACGGCATCGTCGATTCCCTCCTCCGTGACTCTGGCGTAGAGCCGGTTGTCCACGCCCCAATACCGGTCCCCGTAGGTCGCCAGTAGCCTCGGCACTCCGATGGAAGCGGTCGCGGCCAGGGAGAACGCCGCGGCAATCACGACTGCATTCCGCGTCCTAGTTTGGGCATCGGCACCCGCGGCCTGGCCCACGAACCTGGGGAATTCGACCAGCCCGCGGGCGCTCAGCAGCAGGATGGGCGCCAGGCCTTCATAGAGGTACCGAGGCCCGAAGCAGAGGTCCTGGAACCAGCAGAAGAAGTACAGACTCGGAAGTGCGGTAAACGAGGCCAATAGCACCCAATCAGCCGGATTGCGCGAGAACGTCAGAAAGAGCAGCAGAATCAGGACCAGCCCGGGAACCGGGCTCTGAAAGAGATACAGGTTGAGGGCGTTCAGGTTGTTGCCGGTCTGAATCAGACCGCGCAGCGGCGTGTGGGCGCCCCATTCAACGAATCCGCGCTCGCCGAATCCGAGCACCCCGGCCGTGGAACCGTACTCCAGCATGCTGGAGACGTCGTAGCCTGACAACAGCGGACTGCCGGTGGTCAGGTAGTTGTAGAGGCCGTACGCGCCAAGCCCAAGCAGGACCGGCGCCAGCAGGGCAAGGAACGCAGGCAGTGTTCTCCATCGGGACTTGACCAGAAGGTAGATGCCGTAGCCGGCAATCGGAAGGGAAACGGCCAGCGCGCTGAGCGGACGAATGTTCAACGCCATCGCCAGGCAGAGCCCGCTCAGCAGCGGGTCGGCGACACTCGATGAGGATTGCCTGGCGCGCAGGGGCCGGATTGTCCGGAAGAAGAACAGCAGGAAGAGCGACAGGAAGAGCAACCCCGAGGCATGATTCATGTACTCAGATGACATGAACAGGAGGAACGGAGAGACCACCCCGAGCAGGGCCGCGATGCGTCCGGTTCTCTCGTCATAGAGCTCCCTGCCGAGGAAATAGAGCACGACGACTTCGGCCGACCCGAGCAGCGGGTTGATCAACCATTCCGCGTGAACCAGCATGCCGAGCGCCAGCAGTAGAGAGTGTCCGAAGGGAAACTGCGACCATATTCTCGAACCGTCATTGACAACCAGGTGGTAGTTGAAGAAGAAGTCGTCAAATCGGGCCGGCAGCGTGACTCGGCCAGACGCGAAGATCCGGGCCTGCAAAACCTGGCTGATGGTGTCCTGGACGTGAGGGATGTGCTGGAACACGCGCCAGGAGAATAAGTTGGTGAGGGCCAATACCGCGCCCGACGAGAACAGCACGAAAGGCGTGGGCTTGAGCCGATACAACAGGAACCTCCAGGCCGGCCGCACGAACGCCAGACCGCGTTCGAGCACCGGATACCCGACGGCCAGCAGAAGCATGAGAGCAGAGCTGCCGAGGGCGACATATGCGACGATCAATCTGCCGCTTTCCTTCTGCGGTAGGAGGGTGAAGAGGAAACCCATGACCGCAAGGATAGATATAGCGGTGTGGGCGCGCGATTCCCCAATCCGCCGGAGGAACAGACGTCCGTCTCGCCGCAACACAAGCAGGAGGACGGCGGCGACTACCGGCGTGAGCCAGACGACGATGAACGGAATGACCAGAGGTGTCCCGGAGAAGCGCAAAACGAGTTGTCCCTCGCTTCCCAGGGAGAATGACTGCCAGCGCCCGATCGACGCGAACGCGCCGAATAGAAGTACGGCGATGACTGTCAGTGCGACGCGGCTCGCCGTGAGGGCCGTCGGTTGCCCCCTTCTTCTCGCCAAACCAGCAGGCGCCTTGTATTGCTTGGACCTTTGGGGCACTAGCGCACGTCCCACTCATTCGGCTGGGTCTTACCAGGATTGTCGAAGTCGCCTGCTGCCATGGTTGAGCGCCATGTTACAACCGAACGATGACATGTCAATCACGCGGGCTGTGGCGAATTCCGAGTAACGACAAGCAAGCGGGCGAACGCGAGGTGAGCGATGCCCTGTGGACAAGCGTGGACCTGAGAATATACTCGTTCCAGCGTGAACCAGGTTCTGGAAGACATATACCGCACCGGCATGTGCACTGACCTCGCCGGCAAGGAGCGGAAGGTGACCGGCGCGGTGCCGCGCGAGGATGCGCTCATCCTGCAGGAGATGGTCAGGTTCGTGAAGGCAAAGACGACGATCGAGACCGGCGTGGCTTTCGGCCTTTCTACGCTCGCTATCTGCGAGGCGCTCACGGCTTTGGGGGCAATACCCGTGCGGGGAGAGTCCCCGTGTCACCACTACGGCGTGGACCCTGAGCAGAACACGGTCCACGGCGGCGCAGCGCCCGCAAGCCTGAGACGCGCCGGGCTCGATTCGATCTTCGAGTTACTCGAAGGTCCTTCTCACCTGACGTTGCCCAGACTGCTGGAGAAAGGCGTTGTGCTCGACCTTGCCTTCATCGACGGCTGGCACACGTTCGACTATACCCTGCTCGACTTCTTCTACATTGACAAGATGCTCCGGCCCGGCGGCGTTGTGCTGCTTCACGACCGGTCGTGGCCGTCCAAGCAGAAGGTCATCCGGTTCATCCTCACGCATCGCCGGTACAAGGAACTGCCGGTCCGCTCGGCGACCAGGCCCGGGTTCTTCAAGTGGCTGCGACACGTCATCGCGGCCAAGCTCCACTGGCTGGGCGGCGCGCCGTTCGGCATCGTCACTTCGGCCATCGCCAACCGCCCGGAGGTCGCCGCGTTCCTGAAGCTCGAGTCCTTCGAGCCCGACCACCGCTTCTTCCGCAACTTCTGACCCGGGCCGGACCGGACTCAACCACCAAGGCACAAAGACACCAAGAGAACGTGGAATGCAGACGGGAACCGGCCGCGTTCTGTCTGGATCTCCTTCGTGCCTTTGTGCCTCTGTGGTGAGTTCCGCGTTCGTTCTGGGACGGATGCGACTTGCATGCGCCTGAATCAGTTGGTATAGTTCCTCGATGCTGGTTTTCTGTGGCTATGTTCGGAGGTCTGCTTGATGAAGAGAATCGGAATTGCCGGCGCGACCGGACTCGTGGGCGAGACGCTGCTGCGCGTCCTTGAATCCGGCCCGTACAAGATTGAAGACCTGCGGCTCTTCGCCTCGGCCAAGAGCGCGGGTACGAAGCTGAAGTTCCGCGGCCAGGAATACGAGGTGCGGGAAATCCAAGCGGACGGGTTCCAGGGCCTGGACGTCGCCTTCTTCTGCCTCGAGGCCGACCTGGCGAAGAAACTCGTGCCGCGGGTCGCGAAGCACTGCCCGGTTATCGACAAGTCGAGCGAGTTCAGGCTCAAACCTGAGGTACCGCTGGTCGTTCCCGAGGTCAACCCCGACGCGCTCACGGGGCACGAGAACATCATCGCCAACCCGAACTGCACGACCATACCACTCGTGGTCGCGATCAACCCGCTTCACCGGGAGTTCGGCCTCGAGAAGCTCTGGCTCGCCTCGTACCAGTCGGTATCGGGCGCGGGCAAGGCCGCGGCCGAGCAGCTCCAGTACGAAACCGAGTTCGTGGCGCTCAAGCAGAAGCCCGACTCCAAAGGCAGCGCGCTCGGACCGCAGATTGCCGACAACGTCATCCCGCAGATTGCCGACTTCGACGCGCACGGCAATACCGGCGAGGAGATGAAGACGATTCGGGAATCGGCGAAGATCCTCGGCCTGCCCGACCTGAAGGTGAACTCGACCTGCGTGCGCGTGCCGGTCTCGGTCGGCCACGCGCTCGCCGTGACCTGCCGGTTTGGACAAACGGTCAAAGTCAAGGACGCGACGCACGCGCTCAAGAACGCGCCGGGCGTGGTCCTGCGCTCGGGCCGTGACTACGCGACGCCGGTCGACTGCCGGGGCAGCGACTCGGTATTCGTCTGCCGCGTACGCCAGGGCGCGGAACCGGAGGAGTTGAGCCTCTGGGTGGTCACCGACAACCTGCGCAAGGGCGCGGCCACCAACGCGGTGCAGATAGCAGAATTGCTGAGTTAGTTAGGAGTTAGCGGCTAGGAGTTAGGAGGAAGAATGAGAACCATCGTGCTGTTGTCGATGCTGGCGGTTACGGGATTGGCGCAGTCCTATGCCTGGTCGGACGAACCCTGGCTCGCAGGCAAGCCGGGGGCGAACATCCCATCATCGCACTGTGCTCGGGGCACCGGACCCGTGGTGGCCGAGTCAATCCATTCCTACAATGTACGCCACTACCGGCTGGACATCAATCTGCCGATGACGAATAGATCCTACGTCGCCCATGAGGCACTTTCCATCCGGAGCGACGAACCTTCGCTCAGCGCGTGCTCACTGCACTTCGTCAACCTGGTCTGCGACTCGGTCAAACGCGCCGGCACGCCGCTCACCTTCACGACTCCGAGCGGCCTGCTGGCCATCAGTCTCGACTCGCCACTACCGCAGAACGACTCGACCGTCCTCGACATCTTCTACCACCGCGAGTCTACTGCCGCCGAGCGCGGCTACTTCTTCGCGCGACCACCGACCGTCACACACGCCTACTGCATGACCTGCACGCCGCCGGAGGATGCCCGCTATTGGATGCCCTGCTATGATGAGCCGATGGACAAAGCGGAACGCGGCGTGGAACTCAACCTGACCGTACCCGACTCGTTCCAGGCCTGCGCCAACGGGCTGCTCGACTCTGTCTCGGCCGACACCGCGAACCACACTCAGACCTGGTACTGGCACCATCCCTACAGCATCGCCACCTACCTCATTGTCTTTTCTGCCTCACGGTTCTCTACCTGGCAGCACGACATCCCCCTGCAGAACGGCGACACGGTGCCTTCAATCTACTTCGTGTGGCCCGAGGACTGGGCGGTGTCTCAGAACACGTTCGACCGGATTCCCGACATGATGACCTACTTCTCGGACTCGGTCCGCTTCGGCCCGTACCCGTTTGGCAAGTACGGCATGGTTCCCGGCTACTATAGGTTCCCGTGGGGCGGAATGGAAAACCAGACCATGACGATGATTCACACGCAGTGGCTGCGCAACGGTAGCCCGATGGGCATGGCCCACGAGCTATCTCACATGTGGTGGGGAGACATGGTCACCTGTGTGGACTTCGCGAATGTCTGGCTCAACGAAGGCTTCGCCACCTGGGCCGAGTGCCACTATTGCGGGCATATGTACGGCCGCCCCTCATTCAACGGCTATGTCGCAGGCAAGGCGAACAGCTACTTCAGCCAGCACCGCAACCGCGACTTCCCGATGTACAATCCGCCCCCGGCCGATATCTACAACTACGGGGTCATCTACTGCAAAGGTTCCTGGGTCATGAGAATGCTGCAATTCGTTGAGGGCGACACCGCGTGGCAAAATCCCGGCCTCTTCTTCCAGGCCCTGCGCGCCTACGGCGACAGCTTCAAGTACGGCACCGCCTCAACCGATGACTTTCAGCGCATCAACGAGCAGTTCACGGGCCAGGACCTCGACTGGTTCTTCAATGAATGGGTGTATGACCGGGGTTATCCGAAGTATGACATCACCTGGGACAAACAGCCGCTTGGCGACAGCTGGCTCGTAAGCGCCACGCTCTCCCAGCACAACGACACTAACTCCGTCCGCCTGTTCCACATGCCCTACCCGGTCCGGTTCAACTGCGCGGGCGAGAGCGTGTTGGTGGTTTTCCGCCCGCAGGATACCGTGGCCCTCGACACCTTTGTGCTGGCCGCAGAACCCCTCAGCCTGACCCCGGACCCGGACAACTGGGTCCTCGACAGCGCCTACGTCACCGGGGTTGAGGAAAGCCGCAAGCCCCAAGCCGCAAGCTACAAGCCCCAACCCACCATCGTCCGCGGCGTGCTGTACCTGCAGGGAGCGCAAAGCCCCAAACCACAAGCCTCAAGCTTGCTCGATGTCTCGGGAAGGAAGGTACTGGGTCTCGTGCCCGGCCCGAACGACATCTCCGGTCTCGCGCCCGGGGTCTACTTCGTCGCATCGGACGGTGCGCCAAAGACGGTGCGCGCCGACAAGGTCATGATTACGCACTAGGTTGGCAAAGCTATGAGGATATTCGCGCTCTGGGCTGCACTCATGCTCGGGGCGCAGGCCGGCACGCTGCGCTGGATGAATAGCTACCAGTACGAAGGCGGATGGCACAGCCGGGAGGAACTGCATGACGGCATCGTCTGCCGCGACGGCAACTACGTGGGCTGTGGCTACGTCGGGTATCGCAACACGTCGATGAGCCAAGAGATGCTCCTCATTAAGGTCGACACGGCCGGAAACGAACTCTGGCACCGGTTCTACAACAACGACGAACGGGCCAAGTATGCCGAGGCGGTGCTGGAAACGCCGGACGGCGGCTTCGTGCTCACCGGGTCCAAGACAGTCAGCGACGATACCACCCTGGCCGTGGTGCTCCGAACCGATTCCGCCGGGCAGGAAATGTGGTCCAGCGGTTTCTTCAGCTACGAATCGCCCAAGGCCTACGCCTACGACATCGTTCCCTCGGGTGACGGCGGCTGGACAATCTGCGGCAAGGTCGGCTCGGGCTGACAGCAGTGTACCTACCTCTACCTGGTACAGGTAGACAGCCTCGGCAGTAGGGAGTGGGAACACGTACACTACATCACCGACTGCGACGTCGCGTACGGACTCTCGCGGTGCGGCGACGGCGGATACGCGGTTGTCGGGACGACCAGCCAAACGGCGACCCAGCGCGATGTCTGGCTGCTGCGTACGGACTCGCTCGGAGACACTCTCTGGACCCGGCTCTACGGAGGGACGTACAACGACGCGGCCAGCGACATCGTTGGGACCGAGGACGGCGGATTCGCCTTGGCCGGCTACACCTACTCGTTCAGCGGCCAGCCGGGCACACGGCGCGACGGCTGGCTGGTACGACTGACCGCGGACGGCGACACGCTCTGGACCCGCACGTTTCCCGGGGTCTACGGTCAGGGCGGCGCTTTCGCGTCGGTGCGGATGCTGCCTGACCACGGCTTCCTGCTGGGCGGAACCGACGATGCCCATGACGGAGAAGGCTGGGTCGTCCAGACCGACTCTCTCGGCGACCCAGTGGCAGGGCACCTGGGGAGACATCACCGAGGAAAACTGGGACCACATCACCTGCGCTCAACCGACCGATGACGGCGGCTGCATCGCGTTCGGATGCACCTACACCTACGCCACCCCGAGCTTCGACGCCTGGATGCTCAAAGTCGACTCGCTCTGCGTGGCGGGCGTGTCGGAGCGACCCGACTCTGGATTGCCTGGGCCCCGCACCTCTACCATTGTCCGCGGCGTGCTGTTCCTGCAAGGAGCACAAAGCCACACGCCTCAAGCCTCAAGCTTGCTCGACGTCTCGGGCCGGAAGGTACTCAACCTGCGTGCGGGCGCGAACGACGTCTCCCACCTCGCGCCCGGCGTCTACTTCGTCCGCACGGCAACCCGAGACCGCCATCCGCCGATGTCGCGGGTCGTCGTGACCCGCTGATCCATACTCCATACTGAACGCGGCGGGGAGCCTACGCTCACCGCCGCAACTTTGCGGAAGCGCCTACTTGAGCACGCCGGCCAGCAGGTTCTTCACTACGTCGCCGCCCTTGGACTGGGCGAACGACAAGACGATGGGCACGAACTTCTGGACCAAGTCCGGGCTGAGCCCGAGCTTCGAGAACCCGCCGGCAAGTCCGGCCAGGTCCTGCAGCCCGCCGCCGACGCCGAGCGACGAAGCTACGTCGCCCACCATTGCCCCCGGCCCGTCCGAAGGCACCACCTTGATCATGTCCTCGATACCGGGCACCGCGCCGGCCACCTTGCCGAAGTCGTCGCCGCCGAGTTTGTTTTTGGCGAGTTGGAAAAGGAGGCCGGCGCCGCCTTTGGCTTGGTCTGGAGTAATACTCAGGTTCTGGGTCAGTTGGTTCAGTAGTTCCACAGGAATTCCTTTCGGTTTGTGCGGCCGAGCCTCCGTGGACACTTGGCCGCGCTTGGCAGCCAAGTCATCTTACCAAACACGCAAACCCTGTCAACCCGGAGCCGATGCGATTTCGGACTTCGTCTGCTTTCCTGGCCGTTCCGTCTCGGTTACCGGCCTGACGGCGGCATTTGACCCGGCACGGAAGCGTCATAAGATTGCACAAAGGAGGCCGTGTGAATAGGACCTTTTCTGTTTTGTTTGTGCTGGCCTTGACCGCCGTCGCCGCGTTCAGCGCGAGTTGCGGCAAGGCCGAAGAGGAGCCGGCAGCCAAGCCGGCGGAAGCTCCGCCGGTGGACATCTCCGCTCTGCCGGAGTACCTCCGCTACCCGGACGCGACCGCAGCCGAGCGCATGGAGGTTAACACCGAGGACAGCAAGGGCACGAGCTGGCTGCTCGTGAGCGCCGACTCGCGGGCCAGGATCGAGGAATGGTACCGGGCTTCAGTCGAGAAGAACGGCTGGGTCAAGGACCCGGATGGCGGCAAGGTCGGGATGCTCGAGTACGTGAACCCGCGCAAGACCGAGACCCTCAAGATGCTCATCTACGAGAAGGACGGCAAAACCAACATCTCGTTCACCTACGGCATCAAGCCGTAGCGCCGGCCGCGAGGCCGGGACAGTCAGCTCGATTTCGAGGGGCGCGGGATCCCGCGCCCCTCTCGCCACAGACAGTCGCCCGGCCCCGCGTGTCAACTCGGCTATGGTTGACTTCGGCCGCTGTCCGCACAGAATGGTAGGCAAAAGGAGACCATCGATGCGAACGCCGACCATCACCTTCGTGCTTGCGCTGCTCATCGTTGCCGGGTGTGCCCCGAGGCAGACGCCCGCGCCGGCGGCCCAAGCGCAGGCCCAGCCCGAGACGCCGACCAACCTTCCCAAGCTCTGGGATTTCTGGGCGACGTGGTGCCCGCCGTGTAAGCAACTGACGCCAATCGTTGAGGCTCTCGCCAGTGAATACGCGGGCAAGATTGAAATCAAGTCAATCAACGTCGACGAGAACAGGGACCTGGCGCAGAAGTTCGAGATCAAGGCGATACCCACGCTCGTCTTCCTCGACGCTAAGGGCAACGAGCTTTCCCGCATCGTCGGCCTCGTACCGAGGGACACCATCGTGGGCCGCTTCAAGGCCCACGGGTTCATCGAGTAGCGGCCGGGACCGGTATTCAACGCAGAGGCGGCTCAAGGCCGCCTCTGCTCTCTATCCTCTCTAGCGCTCAGTGTCGCAGCAAGCGCAGCCCCTGCACCGGCTGAAACCATGCCTGCAGGCGCAGGTCCTTCTGCTGTATCCGTAGCTGCGTCACCTTGACCACGGCGAAGTAGCCCTGCTGCGTATGGCAGGCCGCGTAGACCGGCGTGTCAGAGACCCGGGCCGTGCTCTTCCACGCGCTGTCGCCGACCGGCGGAACCGGGCCCTGCTCATCCGCGAGCTCCGCGAAGCTCGTGACGTGCCAGCGTCCGGCCGGCACGCTGCCGCCTGTATCGTGCGGCGCGAGATCCGGACTGGCAAGATAGTAGGTCGGCCCGTTCGAGCCCGCCTTGAAGTCAGTCACGTAGAACTCGACCAAATCGACCCACGCAGTATCGCTCATGTCGTACGTTCCGGCGACCCGGTCCGGCCCGGGCCAGCCGCAGCCCGGCTTATCCGGCCCGCTCAACTCGCCGACCGTTGTCGTGCCGGTGTGGACCGGTATCGTCGAAAGCGTATCTTCGGGCTCAAAGTAAGCGCCGCCGAACCGCGCCAGCACGCGATACTCGCCGGTCATTCCCGCGGGGTCGTGTTCGCAGGTCATGTCGCTGGTTTCAAGCGCAATACGCAATGTGTCGCCGACCGGCTTGAACATCATCCGGTACAGGTTGGGCACGCCTTCGACCGGCGGGCTCCAGGTCAGCCGCACGGTCGTGTCGGTCTCGGCCCGGAGCGACAGGTTTCGCGCCCGCCCACCCGGGATGTCAACTGCCGTGACCGACAACGGGTCGGACCAATCGGAAAGCAGACCCACATTGTCCCGCGCCCGCGCCGCTATCGTGTAAGTGCCGGCGGAATCGAACACATGGCTGACCAGCGCGGTCTCCCCGCTCGCCACCGAATTAC
The DNA here is from genome assembly GCA_964402475.1 of uncultured bacterium. GTDB lineage: Bacteria > Hydrothermota > Tepidihabitantia > Tepidihabitantales > Tepidihabitantaceae > UBA2258. Next base: position 10,394 of record CAYOCZ010000049.1, read on the forward strand.
CCCAGTTGCCGACGGCCCCGCCCCAGTCGAACTGGAACTCAAGCCGCTGGCCCTGCGGGTGAACTGCCATCACCTTGTAGGTGTAGGCGACGCTGGTTGTGCAGTGGGCCGGGCCGATGGGTGTAATCGGCTTCTCCGACGGTGACTGGGAGATGGCCACCCCCAGCGCGTCACACCAACCGGATTCCCTCTCGTCCCGGTTGCGTGCATTCACGCGGACCGCGAAGTGACCGGTATCATCATAGACGTGCACTCGAACCACCGCCTGGCCGCCGGCATGGTAGGATGTCCAATCGGTAGTGTCCAAATCACCCCACGAGAACTTGTAGGCAATCTCCTGGCCGTCCGGGTCGGTCGATGAGACCGCGTACGACAGCGAGTCGCCCGGACGTCCGGATGTGGGCCCGATCAGCTCGGGCCGGCTCGGTCCACGCCTGCTACAAGCGGCAAGCAACACGAACGGAAGCACGGAGAACACGAACTTTCTCATTCGACCTCCTGTTGGCCTGCTGTGGTTCTACAGCGCCGAGCGCCGGAGTCAAGCACGGCGGGCATGGCAGCCGGTAGTCCCCGCATTCGGGGTTGACATCCAGGCCGGCTCTCCTAGCATGAGCCGATGGCTGAGCCACGCAGGACCCACATACGGAAGATGCTGGAGATGCTCGCGGCAAAGAGGCGTTCGGAAGGCAGACGCCGGGCTGGATGAGCATCGCCATCCGCCCCTACGTCCGCGGCCAGGATGACGAAACCCGGGTCGACCTCTACAACCGCGCGCATGCGGAAGACGAGGATTTCGTGCCTTCGACCGTCGAAGAAACCCGTCGCTGGGACCAGTCACCACAGGAACCGCATCGGCACCGGTTCATCGCCGCGTCGGACGGCATCCCGGCCGGGGTGGCGTTCGCCTCAGCCGACCCACACCGCACCGACGGCAAAGGGGTGATGTCCGGCCCGCACGTGCCGCCCGAGCTCCGGCGCCGCGGGGTCGGCACCGCGCTTGCCCGGGCCGTGCTCGCCGACCTCACACAACGCGGCCGGACCACGGCCGAAGCCCACGTGCGCGACCGGGCCAACACCAACGGCTTTCTCGCTTCGCTCGGGTTCAGTCCGATTCGCCGGTTCAGCGAGATGCAGCGGCCGCTGACCGACCTGCCGCACGGCATCGGCGAGTCAACCGAAGCCGAAATCGAGGTGGTCGAACCGACCCGGGAGAACCTCGAAGTGAACGTCGCCATCGAGAACGAGGCGTACAAGGAGCATTTCAACTACCGGCCGCTCAAGCTGGCCGAACTCGAGTTCTGGACCCGCATGTGCGCCGAGGACGGCACCGTGTTTCACATGTCTTTCGCCCGGGTCGGCGGCAAGCCGGTCGGCTACCTGTGGTACGGCTACGACCCAAAGGAAGTCGCGCACCTGAAGAAGAACTGCGGCGGGCTCTGGGACATCGGCGTGCTCAAACCCTGGCGCAACCGCGGGATTGCCAAAGCCCTGATGCTCGCGGCGATGAGGCACCTGAAGAACGACGGCATGGACGAGGTCCAGCTCTACGTCGACGACACAAACGTGACCGGCGCACACCACCTGTACGAGCACCTCGGCTTCGCCCTAGTCCATCGCGACCTCGTGCACTCGCTTGACCTTGCGCCCGGTCGCCAGGATTAGGGAGGAAAGGTGAAAACAACAAAGACCTGGCGGGAGAAGCTCGCCGAGAGCAGAGACCTGCCCAAGACTATGGTCATACCCTCGCCGGCCGAGGTAGACGAAGTGATGCGCCGGGTGCCGAAGGGCAGGCTCGCCACTATCAGCGAAGTCCGCGCCTGCCTCGCAAAGAAGCACGGAACCGACATCGCCTGCCCGATGACGACCGGGATCTTCGCCTGGATTGCAGCCCACGCGGCCGAGGAAGCAAGAGCCGCAGGCGAGAAGGACATGACGCCCTACTGGCGCACGCTCAAGTCGGGCGGCGAACTCAACCCCAAGTACCCCGGCGGCATCCCGGCCCTGAAGAAGCTTCTTGCCGCCGAAGGCCACAAGGTAATGAAGAAGGGCGGCAAGTTCATCGTCGCCGACTTCGAGACCAAACTCGCCGCGCTCTAGCCTGCGCGGACATCCACAGATTCCGCAGACGACGCCAGGCGTCGCCCCGACGCCGATGGAGGGGTCTCTCAGAGTGAAAACCACCAAGACACCAAGAACACCAAGGTTCCGGCCGGACGCGGAGGTGACCAACCACGGATGGACGCTGATGACTCCGTCGGACAGCTTGACCGGAGATGCGACCGGGCTAGACTTGCAGCGATGACGATTGTTCGGGACCACATACCGCTTGCCGACATCGCCGCGCTGGCCAAAGCGCAGTTCGGGGACCTCGTGAAGGCGGTCGTGGACGTCGAGCGCGGCGTGATGGCGATTGGCGGCGAACTCCACTCGGACGGAGAGGCCTTGCTGCTGGAGGACGGTTCGAGCCAGCGCGACCTCTGGGGCATCAACCTCTACCCGGAAATCGTGGGCGACGACTGGGTGGAGTTCGACTCGATGATCAACATCCGCCCGTCCCAGGGCAACCGCAGCCGAAGCGTCGACGCTGCGGAAATGCGAAGGTCGATAGTCGTGATTGTCAACCGGTTGATCGAGAGATGACGGCGCAGCACCAGGAACTGGCGGCCGGTCGGTGGTTCCGTTTCAGCCTAGTCGAGCAGTTGGCCAACGCCGGCAGCGAGGTCGAGCGGGCGCTGAACTGGAGGCAACGAGGCAACGCCGAGTACAGCACGAAGGCGATTGAGCGCGCCCTCGAATTGCTCGACCTGACGATAGCCGATGCCCGACACCGCGGACGACTCAAAGAACTGACCCGCGTGCGCGAGGTCCTGGTCGACTACTTCTACGCCGACAACCGGTACGGCTCATCGCCCGCCCGCTGGCGCACCTACTTCAACGCGTTCGCCCGCGCCGCGCGGGCCAACCGCTGACCGCTAGCCGCTGTCCGCTCTCCGCCACTCGACCCCTGTCCTCGGCACTTTGCACTCTGCGGCCTGCATTCTGCACTTTGATTTGGCTCGCGTCCCTCGCCGTTCCTCTTCTCGTGGCTCGCGTCGTGACGCGGCATGTTGCATCGCGTGTGTCTCCACTCGGACCTCAACCCCTGTTCTAACCTCGACCTCGACCTCGGTCTCGACCTGGTCCTCAACCTCGACCTCAACCTGAATCCCGCGCTGTTCCTGAACTCGTTCCGCGACTCGTTCCCGGCGTCGTCTCACTGCACGTCCCTCGCGTCATCCCCGGCGAAGTAGCTCGAACTCAACCTC
>CAYOCZ010000050.1:0-13480 GCA_964402475.1 uncultured bacterium
TTTGAGAAGCCGAACCCGGCGTTGTTTCCCTTGTTGTATGGCTTGAAGTATCGGTCGTTGTATGACTTGGTGAATCTCGCGCCGTATCGCGAGACATAGCCCCCGGGGCGGCCCCTGGGCCGATGAGTGGACGGGAAAACGACGTTTGACGTCGCCCTGACGCCGATGGAAGGGTCTCTCATGCATCTTCTTGAGCAAATCGGGGGTTGGCGGATACATAACTATATGAGGGCGGGCGCGGACGGGAAAACGGGGACTGTCCCGCGCCGAGTCCGACGCAGGCGCTCCGAGGGACTGTCCCCAGTTTTCAAGCCGCCCGCGCGCCCGCCCGAAGTCCGAAACACTAAACGGTAAGGGAGTCACACTATGGAAGACCTCATGAAACCAGTGGCGCTGAACGCCGAGATGGTTCAGACCCTGGACCAGATCCGCGCCGGCGCGGAAAACGCGCTCTACGGCGCAAGCCCGGCACAGGCCGACGAACTGTTCAAGAAGCACCTGGCATCCCTGATTGTGGGTTCGGGCATGCCCGTGCTTCAGGTGATGCACTACCAATGGTTCCTGCGCGAACTCGCGCGCCTCTGGCGCACCCGCAAAGGCCGGGACCTCGCGTTCCACCTCGAACTCACCATCCGCAAATGGGTGAACCTCGGACTCGAACCGCGCACGCTCCAGTTCCTCATCTGCGAAGCGCACCAGCGCCTGAAGGGCGGGGACGTGACCGGATTGTCCGACAATACGGATCGTGTCCCAAGCCCGATGGAAACCGCCAAGGACGCCAAGACCGCCAAGGCCGAACCGGATTCTACCGACGTCACCGGACAATCTGCGGAATCTGTGAAATCTGCGGATGTCCTGAAAGACCCTTCGACTCCGCTTCGCTTCGCTCAGGGCGACTCGGCGTCGTCTGTGGAGGAATCGTGAAACCGGACGTCCGCCGGCAGATTGCAGTTGACCGCGCCACCCGGCGCTACGGAAACGCGGTCCGGCAGGGTTCGATTCCCTGCCGGGCCGACGGGAACTCAGCCGATCAGACCTACAACTACCGCACCGCGGCCGAACGCTCCGAACTCCGCTTCACTCAGGTCAAACAAGTGCTCATGGAACTTGGGGTCCCGCCTATCCAGTTCGTCCCCTACCGCAACTTCGCCCTCCACCTCGACAAACTCTTCCGCCAGCACTCGGGAGAAACCTTGCACCAACTCGCCTCGGCAGCGATTGACTACTGGACCGCGTACGGCCTGAGGCCGGAAGTGCTCAACGAAATCTGCCGGACAGTGTTCAACCTGGAGGCTGACTGAAGCGCCCCACCAATCTCCAATCTGGAATCTGTAATCTAATATGTAGTGGGAGGTGGACTAGTGTCGCAGCCGACTGGCGTCAGACCTTGAGCGTGACAACCCGGTTCTTCTCGTCGAAGGAAACCGACTTGAACTGATCGAAGAAGCCTTTTCTGCCCAGCATTCCGGGAATTGGCAGCGCTTCACTGGTGAAGGCAAAGCGTGATGGGAAGACCCGTCCCTCGAACTCCACCTCGACGTCATGGAACCACGAGTTGACGGTCGCGCGTCCGAGTCCGCGCAACTGGCATGGCTCGCCGGCCCGGATGTCCGTGATGCCCAGCGCTGCGCCAATCTCGGACTTCAGCACGCAGAAGTCGGCACCGGAATCGACCAGGAGCAGCATTCGCGGCGTCGTCTGCTCGTCCCTGCGGACCCGCACCGGAACCCATGGATAGTACACTGCCCGCGTCTGGGTGGCTCCGGGCGAAACCGGGACTCGGCGGCAGTGATACGGGATTCTCATCTCGGGCACGCGCCGCTAGAGGATGAGGGCGCAGTTCCTCGGCGGAACCTGGAAGAGAACGACGCTGTCCGTCTTGCCGGCGGCTTCGAGCTTGCGAACTACAGCCTCGTACGTGGGTGCGACCGCCACGACCTTGTTGGGTCGGTTACTCTCGTGCGCAACCCAACTACCCGCGCGGATAGCTGTCGTTTCGTCATTCTTCTTCTCGGGCATGGTCAACTCCTCTTGCTGCTTACAGCCAGTTAGAATCTACAGAATGGTATATCACTTCGGTCGGTTGTCAAGTCAGTACCGAACACACTGATTATACCCCGCCACAGACCTTTCGCAAGCCCGCAGGCGGAGAGCTGTAAGCCGTCAGCCGTCGGCCCGTGTGCTACGGCCTGCGGCCGGAAGTGCTCGGGGAAATCTGCAGGACTGTGTTCAACCTGGAGACTGACTGAAGCGCAACGCGAATATGCAATCTGAAATGTGGTGGGAAGGTGGACTAGTCCCGCGCCACCGTTCGCGTCACCGAAGCCCAGCTACAGACTGCTGCAATTTAGATGCGCGTCCTGCGCCTGTCCAGTACGACCGGGTGGCACTAAATGGTCGTACCCCAGCGCCAGTGCGGCGCTGGGGTAACTACCCTCTGCGGTGACTGACCGAGGCTATTGAGCGGCGACCTTAGCCTTGGGCAACGGCTGGCCAGGAGAGAGAGACAGCCTCAGGTACGTATTCTTGATCTCAAAGTAGGTTGTAGAGGACTCGCGGGAGGCTTCCCAAGTATGGCCACATTTCCGGCTTAAACATCGGTAGCAGCCTTGGGTCCCGTTCCACTCTATGAAAACGCTGCTGCACTTCGGACACACTTCCATCATGGTCTCCTTCACAGTTCGTCTCAAATGCTTCGCTGTCATGCGGAGCTCAGTGGTCTCCTGAAAAGCCTGTAGAAACCTCGAGCCTTCACTCCACTGAATTGCACCAATTCCACGCCTGCGTCTCCCAGCATCTTGTGGGACTCTCCATGCGGATAGGCCTCGACCCACACGACCCTGCTGATGCCCGCTGATATTATCTGCTTGGCACACAGCTGGCAAGGGAATGTTGTCGAGTAGAGCGTCGCGTTGAAGAGTGAGAGTCCACCTAGATTCGCCACCTTGAGAATGGCGCTTTCCTCGGCATGCGCAGCCCGACAGAACTCGAGATTCTTCCCCGGGAGGATCTTGGCGACTTTCTGCCCACACGAGCTGCATGTGGAGTGGTCAGATTTCAGGACTTCTCCACAATTGGGGCAATAGCTAACGCCGTCCAGGTTTCTTTGGGTCAGTCTATCGCGGAAGCAATGTCCTGAGAATTCCTCCGTGCATTCCTTCTGGCCGCGTGGAACCGCATTATACGCACTAGAGATGGCCGTCTCTACTGCTGGGCCGTCCCTCGTCTTCAGCCCGATGGCAACTACTGCGCCGACCTGCCTATTGAGGCACTGCGAACTGAGGCTCTTGCAGTAAGCCTCGTTCATGAACACCTCTTCCTGCGTGGGCAAGAATGACCCCGGCACCCGGGCCAGAGCCATGAATCTCTCAACTGGTTGCCACAGACGTTCCTTCCACTCTCTGTCCGAGTCACACGGATCACTGTTGGCTAGAGAGACATCCGCCAGGTCAACGCAACGCGAGACATCTTGGCCGAACTTCTCGGATTCCCCGCGGTCTCTTGCGTCGTCATCGTCAAACTGCTTCTGGTCGCGGCTGTACTTTTCCGCGACCCGCCGCCAACGTTCGTCTTTGTCGGCATAGATGGCAAGCACGAAGGAGTTTGGCTGTTTGCGGAGCGCCTCGACCTCATATGGGTTTTTCAACGAGTCAATGACCAGACCCGGCCGCCGCCCCACTTTCTTCCAAGCCCTCTTTAGTGATTCCCGGACCAAGTAGTCAAGGCCATGCGTCCTACGTAGGTCGTCTCCGGCTTTCTGCATGAGTGCTCGCTGCTCGCTGAGCGGTTTACTCCTGAGGTTTTCGCCATTGCGCTCTATGTACTCCTTGATGATGGTGTGTACCCGGAAGTGGAGAAAACGCTTGTGCTTGGCGAGCCAAGCGGCCACCGTCGTGGCCCCGCTGCCAAATGGACCGGTCATGGCAATAACCAGCTTGTCGTTTTGAAGATGGCCAGATCGGGACGTGCGTGTCACAGCGCCGGCCTCACGACGAAAGATAACCGAGCCTTCGCCATTGTCAAGGCAACGCGGAGGGACGCTGGCAATCGCGTGACTGCCGTCAGACTTCGCATTGCCAGTCCCGCGCCGGGTCCGCCCGCGTGACGCCGGCGACTGATCCGGTTGCAGCTACCGTGAGTTCATGCCCACGTTTGACCGAATTGGCTGGTGAAAGGGGCTGTCGGGCGGCGACCCGGAGACCAGCGAATGCGAACCGGCCGCGGCGCACGGCCTAGCTTTCGGCGGTCCCGTCCGCCTTCGGCGGATCTCTCAAGGCCCGGAGAGCTCGTACTGCGGTGTCCCACCTCTCTTTGTCGATTGCGAGCGCACGCTTGGTCGTCTCCTGGTCTGTTCCAAAGAGCGCAAACAACATCTTGACCATGCAGGTGCGACAGAGCTTCACGTCCTGCCCGCGGTCCGACGTCCATGGCTTCCGGTAGTAGACATCGCCCGGTTCAATCAGACAGCCGAACTCGCATTTGTGTTGTTTGTTGGCTTTAGGTATACCCCACGGAGCATATTCCCACGACAAAGCGTTCAGCAGGTTAACGTATCCATCCAGATGTCGGTCAACGTCCTCGTAGCGAGAGCCCACGTTTCACACCACCGGCCACTTGGGAATGGCCTTGTCGATTTCGGACATCAGGCGGAAGGTCACTTCTTCCGGCCTTCGACAATCGCAATCTCATCGGCGGTGGCTACCTTCGCTCCAAGGGCCAGAAGATTCTCGTTGTACTTTGACTCGAACGTGTACAGCGGCTTGCCGAGAGAGATGGCCAACTCTGATAGGTGCTCTGTCTTTCCGCCTGGCTCGGCATAGGCGACGAAGACGCGCTCGGCCAGCGCTGCGACCAGCCGATTCCGCTGTTCGGCCTGCTCGGCTGATATCCGGCTCTGCTTCGCCGGAAACGGCGAGACAATCAACAGACGCCCATCATCAATCGCCTTCTTGTACGCCGGTTTGAGCCTCATGCCCTCGATGCTCCGCGCCGGGCACCAGACAATCGGCCCATTCCCGCGCAGCAGAATGTCGAAGCACTCCTTGTCCATGGGCGCGTGGAACCCACTTATGACGCCCACGCCCTTGTCCCGCAGTTCCTTGGCGAGATCGAATAGCCTGAGTATCAGCTCGCCCGGGCACTTGATGGAACAGAACAGTGCAAGGGTCTTAGTTTCCAGCAAACCCAGGGAGCCAATGGCATATACCTTGGTAGAGTCGGCCCGCTCAGGCCTGATTGGCGATGGTGCCGAGATCCGCTGGCTCTGCGCAACGTAGGTGGTTTTCTGCGTGGCCGTATCAGCTCTTCGGATATGGCCAGACAGCGACGGCGTAGCGGAAGAGATTCTCACCCCGCCCCTCTATTGATGCCTCGTCCCAGCTAGGATGGGCCGAGAGCGGCCGGTTTAGATTGAGTGCGCTGTGCTTCAAGATGGCGGGAAGCTTCTTGCCCCAAGGGCCGTTCGAGATCGATGGGTTTAGCCGTTTGTTCAGCAACGTCAGATTGCCAATGTGGTGTACGACCTCATCTCGGCGAGCCGCGGCTTCGTAGGATTCCGGACTTCCGGACTCGCACGGGAGCTGCCACCATTCTCGCCAGCCAACGGGCATCAGGTGTTCAATCGTGAGCCTTGGTTCGATCTTCACGACCTCGGTCTTCGGGCCGCGCATCGCCGCATCACAGGCCTCAAGAACCATGCGCAAGCGTGCGCGGGTCAGGCGCTTGTAGAACAGCAGCCGTCCCCATGCCTTGTGTAGCTCCGCGTCGTCCGGCCACCTCGATGTTTCCGCCTGGTCAGCGAGCAGAAGGGATCTAGCCGCGCCGGCAGTCGGCGAACCGCCCGTTCTTAGCTTCTTGGCCATCTGAGCGAAGAGGTTATTGTAGTTCTTGGGGGTCAACTCGCAGATGGCCCGCCGCACCAGGAAGGACTCCACGTCAGTGAGTATTTGCGCGAGTTCTTTGCTGTGAGAGCAGTCGCCATGATGCTTGTATATCTCAAGCAGCAGCGGGAAGACGGTTGTCGTGTCCATCTGAGCGAGCCGCTGGAAGAAAAGGCCATCTCGCGTATCCGGAGAGAAACCTTCAAACGACTTGTACACGCTCGCGAACTCACTGAAGGTCTTCATCTGCTCTTGGATGGTGTCCGCGTCTGGCGTTTCACCGACGCACTCGCGGAATTCGGTGAACAGCTTGGTCGCGGATACCTCATCACCCGTCACTAACGTAAGGTAGTGTCCCAGAAACAGGTCGAGCCGTGGCCGCTTGAGGCGCCCTTGCCTCACCGGCTTGCGCCAGTAGGACCTCCCGATATCGTACATCTCCCAGTAGCGGTGGTACAGCGCCTCGGTATCAAGCGCGAGGCTTTCCGCCTTCCTGAACAGGAAATTCTTGACCAAGTCGGCAGGTAGCAGCGGTGTCCCGAGCGCGTTGAGAGTCTCGAATATCTCCTGGGAGTCGTCGTTCTCTTCCAAGTCAATTACCACAAGCAACAAGTCCTCTGTCAACGCCTGATGAAGAATCCGAAGGCAACCTTGCACGTCACCGTTGGATGGCGCGAGCCAGTCCTTGAAGCGATCGTAGAAATAGAGGTACCCCCGTGCCATGAGACGGTCGTCTCGCTCGCAGCCGTCCAGCATCTTTGCCACGTCCAGGGGATTCTTGCACAACATGACCTGCCTGAATAGTCCGCGGTCAGCATTAGTGGGCCACACCTTAAACAACTCGTCGTCTTCCTTGCTTAGCGGAGCGTCGTTCTTCGCAAGCTTGTCGAACGCCGCCGCATACTCCTTCTGCTGCATGTCTCGGCACAGGTCTCGTGCTGCCGCAAGCATGAGCTGAAATGTGGTCAGTCGCTGCTGGCCGTCGACGATTTCGCGAGAGTGTATATGCCCGGTCCGCGTCTTTAGCTGGTTGAGCACGATCGTGCCTAGGAAGTGCGGTCGTACGCGTTGTTCGGCAGCGCGCTTCCTTATGAGCGAGTGGGCCGCATCCCACAACGGAACCCAGTTGTCATCCTCGTTCCAAACGTACGGACGCTGGAAGAGCGGGGCCTCCAATCGCTCGGTGCCATCGAATATCCGTCCAACCGGAAGTCTATCTGCTTTCACTTCGGTCTACTCCTCTCTGGCCCCGCGGCCCATGCGGTACTCGATATCGAAGCTAGTGATGACTAGCCCCGTCCCCTCTGAGCCTTCGCTTTGCTTCGCAACTCCTCAAGCAGCTCCGGTGTCGGGGCGGCAGCTTTGGCCAGCCAGTCGAACTCAAACACCCGCATTAGCTCCCGTGCGAGCTTGTGCGATGGCACCGCCCAGAAACCCAAGCCGGGCTGGCCGACGTCCTTGCGCATGACGATGGCCGTGAGTGACGGGTAGCCGCGGTCTCTGCAGTAGAGAGCCACATGGTCAAGAATATGCGCGAGCCCGCGTGCCGGGACGCCCACCAGCTGGGAGAGCATCGAATAGGTAAGCGTCTGACGGTTAGCGGCCGCCAGTTCGAGCGCCGACCAAGCCTGCATGGCCCGTTCGTGATCCTTCACAGTGTCCTCCTTGTCCTAGAGCAGTACCTTACTTCACCCAGTGCTATTCCTCGTCTAGTCCCCCGCGCCGCGGCCCATGCGGTACTTGATGTCATAGTTGATGATGAAGTCTAATTCCTCATCCGTGAACCCGTAGTGCTTCGCCAGCACTTGGTCAATCTCGTCGATTACGTGCTTGCACTTCCCGTTCTGGTATTTCAGGGTGTGGTGCGTACCCCTAGTCTTACTCACTATCTCGTACCTAACCGCATTCGCAAGGTAGCAGTCTTCGAGCTTCCTGGACAATCGGCTGAGTTGAGCCGCTTCAGGTTCGGCGGGATACGCAAACCGGAACGAAAACACCATGTAGTCCTTGAGATTGAACAAGTCGTAGTTGACGAAGTAGTACCACCAGAACAGAGTCGAACTCAAAGCCGCCATGAATACGCTGGCTTCGCATTCGCGCACAAAGGTGGCCTGCTTATTGCTAAGCGATTGCGTCTTAAACCCTGAGCAGAGGAACGTCCACCAGTATCCACCGCCAGCCGTCCGATACGAGATGACGTTCGAGCGCCTGGCCTTGTCTAGGTGCCGCGTGATCTCTGGCTGGCGCAAGAACTTGGCGAGGATCGACTGTTCCATGGAGTCGCCCGTCTTGACTAGGTTTCTCCAGCCGGATTGAGGTGTAGGTGAGTAGCGCACCAAGGGAAACAGGTGGGCTCGCGCTTCGTTGTACCACCGGTAGACGGCGGTTGTCATCACAGACTCCCCGAGCACCCTGCGCGTGTTTTGCAGCAGGAATATAGACAACCGTTGGAGAACTCCCTCGAAAAGCTGCGCCGGTCTCTGGTGGAAGCTGGACACGTGGAGACCGCCGCAGCCCTTCACCACGTCCTGCAGTGTCCCCATGCTGCGGTTTGAGAACGCGCTGATCGGAATGACCATCCCCATGCGGGCAGCCTTCGCCAAACAACCTAGCATCCTCTCCACAACGAATGCGTAGAGGTTCGCGCATGAATCTGTGATGTACCCACTGACGGTGTACTCTGCCCGAACCTGTCCGTACTCCACATACGGCGGGTTGCCGATGATGACGTCGAAGCCGCCGGACTTCATGATGCCCCGGAACTCCATGAACCAGTGGAAGGGCTTGGCTTTTCGGAGCCACGTGTCGAAATCGTGCGTGTCGCGCGCGTTCTTGCCGTGCCCCGACGCGCAGAGGCGGTCCAGCTTGGCTGACAGGGCGCGACGTTTGTTGCGGACGGGTCGCTTGTCCCCCGCTGTAACTACGGCACCTTCCCATTGCTCGCGGCGGAACGCTTCCTCAAGCTGGTCTATCTCGTCGGCCCGCTCCTCGATGGCAAGGAGTTCCTTCTCTTGGGACCTAGACAGCGCCAACTTTGTCTGCCCGGCTGCATCAGTAGTGACAGCCCGCCGGATTCCCTCCTTCGAAACAAAACCGACCAGCGTGTTGCCGCAGATTACGTTGAAGTCTATGTCCGGAAGCGGCTCGAGACCGAGGTTGGGCTTGTTTTTGTCTGGCCATACACAGGACACGAGCTTGAGGAAGAGCCGCAGCTTGCAGATTTCGACCGCCTCATCCATGATGTCCACGCCGTAGAGATTGCGGACGACAATCCTCTTCAGGATGAAGTAGTCGGGGTTGGGGTGCCTTTCAGTGTCGTCCGCGAGCGCGAGGACGCGACGAAAGTACTTCACGTGTCCCTTCTTGGCAAGAGGTGCCTCCGCAACAAGCTTCCGCATCCGAACTATGCAGGCACTGTACAGTGGTTCAAGGATGCCAAGTACGGCAAACAGGAAAGCGCCAGAGCCGCAGGTTGGGTCGAGAACCGAAAGAGCGGGCACGGGGTCCTTGTGGACGCCGACCTCCCCTTCGTATCCCATCATCGAATCCCAGAAAGCTCTGAGTAAGGTGGCATCCGCCTGTGCGACCACGTCCTTTGCGAACCGGCGGATGTCGAGGTTGAAGGTAGTCAGGTCATTGACGTCCTTGACCTCGCCCCGTGCCAGTTTGTCGCGCAATTCCAGACACCGCTGTCTTCGGGCCACATATTCGCGCCAAGTCTCGGTCGGCAAGGTGAGCTTCTTGCCGTCCTCGTCCAGCAGGACCGCGTCGCCGAGATTGTATTCCTTCTTGAACATTCGCTTCTTGGGGTCGTGCATCCCCTCCTGTACGAAGTCGTACAGCTTCGACTCGGGCAGGGTCGAACCGTCCGGATTGATGACGCCCCGACGCACCGGCTCGAAGATGTAGCGGTTTGGGTTGGCTTTGAGCAGATCCCAAATGCTCTCGAACGCTGCCTTGTCACGACACAGCCCGCGGACTCGGTCGAGCAGCCGGGGTACGATGGTGCTACGACCGATGTACTCGGTTATGTCTTCCTTGGTGTAGTATGCGCCCTTTGCCTTCTGCTCGCCCGGTTGCGTGGCGTTGATGTATTTCTCGAAGATGTAGCCCAAGACGTCGGGGTTAATCTCGATCGCCGTGCGGCCCGGACGCGTGTCCAAGCACCACTCCCATCGGCCAAGAAACGCGAAGATGTTCTCGAAGGCCTTGTCCGGAATGTCGATTTGGATGTTGCCGTTCTCATCCCTGTTGCGGTCTTCTACGTCATGGACGTCAAACAAGCCACCGTTGAGGAACGGCACCTTGCCGAGCAGTCCGGCGAGGATAGGGTCCTTAGGACGCTTGCGAGACCCCAAACCTTCATGGAACAACCGCAGCAGGAAGAACCGATAGAAAGACTGAAACCTGTCTTTGCCCCGAAGTGCCTGGACCTTCAGCAACCTGTCTCTCAGGTAGTCTCGATGGTCGTCGAGGAAGCCGCGTCGCTGCAGGAAGTAGATGAACATCAGACGGCTGAGCATTACCGAGGAGTACCAAGACCGGTCGTTCTCGTGTATGCAGGTGATGAGCGGTTGGAACTCCTTGAGTTCGCGGTCGAACTGGCGATAGAACTCCCTCGTGACGCGCTCGGTGTCCACGATTTCCTGCAGCCGCGAACGGAACTGCTGGCCAGGCGCGTCCTGTAGCTTCTTGATGGCCTCAATCTCGAAGTTGGAGGGGAACAGCAGGTCGAGGTACAGCATGTCCACCTCGATGCCCGACCTAGCGCGTCGGAACGCGAGGTCGGGGTTGCCTGGGACGAACACGAGCAGGGCCTTGGGCAGCCGGCAGAACACGACGGCGAAGTGCGGGTCACGGCTTAGGTGACTCTCTACGACTGAACGCGCGTCCTGCCAACGGTCGGAATTAAGCGCGAGCCTGTAGACTGCGGCCTCAGTCAGTTGGACTTTGCCCGCTGCTCGAAGCTTCGGCTCCAACCCCGCGCCGGCTCGACCGGAGTAGCGCGCATCTGAGATGGTCGGCGGGTAGTTATACCACCCTAGCTGCACCAGACCACGGGAGAACTCCTCCTCAGAACCAGCCAACAGATTCAGTATCTCTAGGCTCAGGAGACTGCCTCCGTCTCAGGCACCAATTCCAAGTAGCTCACGATTTCCAGTGGGATGGTCTCTGGATTGTCGCGACTGATGGCAAAATGCGGCAACGTTTCATCCAGCCACTGGAGGAGCGGTGTGACGTTCCTTGACTGCTGGGCTGCGCGCATGTGTTCTTCAGCCGCGTCCCTATGCCTCTCGAGCGAAAAGCGCCCGAGCCGGCGTTCCACGTTGGTCGGGTCGTCGAACTGCCGGGCCGCGAGGAACGTCTTCAGCTTCTTGTTGACGTGGGTTGCGGGCCAGACTTGACCCTGAGCTTCGTTTCGTGCTTGCTCAAGCAGCATCTCCCGGCATTTCTTCTTGGCATCCAGAATGATACTCCATCTGATGTCTCGCGGCGTGAAGTCGGGCCGGCACAGGTCAGCGGTCGGAGGCCTTGCGCTGCGAATGAGTTCGATGATCTGGCCAGGCTCCTGTACCGGCTCGGGAAACAGGCCGCCGGTTCCACCGTCGAAGGGATAGTACAACCACCAACAGTGCTTCTGTTCTTCGCGTGTCCCTGCGGTAACGCACAAAAACAGACCGCGGTGGGTCGACCGCTTGTTGCTCTGGCAGCCAAACGGTATGCGGTTCACTTCTTCAATGCCGAACTCCTGGAGCATCTTCACAACCTCGTTCAACAGGTCGTGGAACCGGTTGATTGGGTTCTCGGCGTCGATGGCGTCGATCACGGTCACATCGCCGTCCCTCGTGCGACGCAACTCCTCAAGGCTGAAAACCTTCACGGTCTCGCCAATAACGCTGGCGTCGAGCGGCATGTTGCTGCGGATTTCTTCTATCTTCCTCTGCAGGTGTTGGATGAGCTTGAGTTCTTCCTCTAGTCCGCCCTCCGGGAAGAAGTTGGCGATTGTGATGTCCGAGTGCAAGGAGAAGAGCCGGTCGATTCTGCCGTTGCGCTGAATCATTCTCACCGGGTTGAAGTGCAAGTCGTAGTTGATGATGTACCCGCAGTCTTGGAGGTTCTGGCCTTCGGAGAGCACGTCCGTCGACACGAGTAGTTGAATGGGATGAAGTGGCATCTGCTGGCAGCCATTGGCGACCGGCGCGAAGTCGGCGACGATTGCTGCACGGTTGGCACGAGAAGATGAATCGCCCCCAACGACTTCCTCCATGCGCACGTTCCCGACTTTGGCAGTGAATGCCGCATCGGTGCTGAGTTCGCGGTATATGTAGTCGGCCGTGTCAGCGTAGAACGTGAATACGAGGACCTTCTGGCTTGGCAGGAGCGCAGCGAGTTTCTTCTTGAGTACGGCCAGTTTCCCGTCACGTGAGCCGCACAGGGCTTTGGCCCGCTCGATGATTGGCTCCAGCAGATTGTGGTCGGCTGTAACGTCCCGTACCAGCCGGTCCAGGTCGTAGTCGCCGGGGTCGCGCTCTTTCAGGTCCTCCAGATACGCGGAGCTACCCGCGTCGTCGTCATCGTCGTCGTCCAGCTGGCTAACGAAGTCCAGTTGCATCCGGCGGTATTCGTCGTTGGTTAGGCGCCTTCCGGCCCGGAGCGCTTCAACCACCTTGTCGCTGAACCGCAGCAGGCTCTCGGCGGTTGACACAAAGGACACGACACTGCTCTCCAGTCGCTTTAGCAGCAGGATGCGGAACAGATTCTGCAGGCGGGCGAAGGTCTGGCTCTTCTGTTTGTCGGGGTTCTTTGCGTACTGCTCAACGTTGTAGGCCCCCAGGGTGAGACCTACCACTGCCTTCGACACGTTGTCATACCGCAGCGTTTCTCCGGTTGTCGCAAGCTTGTACTCCAGCGTTTCCATGTGCCGCGTCGGAAAGCGCACCTCACGCTCATCTATTACGATTGTCTCGCCTTTGTCCTGCCTTCGACGAATGTCGAGCCTGCTGCGGCAGACCATGGTCTCAAGCAGCAGGTCGGTTGTCGGTGTTCCTTGTCGCACGACCTGTCGGAAGAACTCGCGCAGACTGCGGATTCTGAGGTTCGTGTTCACAAAGAAGTCATCACGGTCCCGCGTCATGAGGCGATACAGGCTGTACAAGTCATCTATGCCGTTGTTGATGGGCGTAGCAGTGAGCAGCAGGACTTCTTTGTCCTGGTGACCAAGCTGCAATATCTCCATCAGGGTCTGGAACCGCTTGGTCCTGTGGTTGCGGAAGTTATGGGCTTCGTCCACGATCACCAACCCGTACTCGGCTAGTTCCTGCGGGCGGCGCTCGGCAGCCGCGCCCGCAGTGTGACCGAGCGACTCCATGCTGGCCGTGACCAAGTGGATGTTCTGGTCCTGCCCTGCGCGCTCCCACATCCCTTTGAGTTGTGCAGGGCAAACGACGAGTATGCGATGCTGGCGCCGGGCGCGTCCCTTGGTGCGCCGGTGCATCGCGCCCAGCGCTACATAGGTCTTTCCCAGCCCGACCGCATCCGCGATAATAGGCTCATCGCGTGTTTGTGTGGGTAGTTTGATGGGATAGTGTTGGCCCAAGTCG
>CAYOCZ010000051.1:0-13419 GCA_964402475.1 uncultured bacterium
GGAAGTGGATGGCATCGTGCCCGAGGCCGTGGTTCGGCTTGAACGGTATCGGCGCTACTCCGAGCGAGTCGAGGGTCTGGCGCGGAACCGGGCCGCGTACGCCGAGGAACAGGCTGTCCCGCACCCGGTACCCGGCCGTGTCGTAGGCATCGACCGAAACGAGGCCCGACCAGCTCTGGTCAATTGTCGTCCCGACCGGGATGACCAGCGCGAGGGTGCACTCGACCGCTTGCCCGACCTCGAGGCGCGATGGCAGGCCAAGCACGTAGATGCTGTCGATAGTATCCTGGGCAGAGCTGAAGTACGCCTTGTACCCGGTGATAATCAGCGGCGAATGGCTCGGCCCGTCAAGGGTATCCGGGTTGTAGGACACGGAAGTGTTGGCAAGCATGAGCTCGGCCTTGGCGTAGGGGTGGTAGACCGGACCGGCCGGCTGCGTGTGCAGGTCAATGGTGTCGTGAACCACGTCGAGCGAGTCGTCGTCAATGTCTATATCGCCGAGCTTTCGCACGAGTGCATAGACCGTGTCGGCTATCTCGTAGTCGAGTGAGTCCAGCCCTCCAACGATGATCGGTCCGGAGTAGTCGCCATCGGGCAACTCGACCGGCACGTACACCGCCAACGTACAGACTGCCGTCTGCCCCTGCGCGAGCGATTCCGGCAGGTTCAGCATGAGAATGCTGTCGATGGTTCCACGTTCCCCGGTCAAGACGCCGGTGAAGTCGAACAAGTGGACGAAAGAACGGCTCGGACCGTCGGCCGTGTCCGGGTTGTACGAATCGCTGGTGTTGGCGAGCATGAACTCGCCGAGCGCGTACTCGGTGTAATGCGGCGGGGGCCCGACTGAGTCCTGCCGAGGTCTCACCCGGATGGTGTCGGCGACAACGTTGAGCGAGTCGTTGTCCACGTCGAGATCTCCAAGCTTCTTGAAGATCGCGTGGAACGTCTCTTCTATGAGCGCTCCGCCAGAATCCCGGCCGGTAATCGTGATCAACCCCGCGTAGTCACCATCGCGCATTTCGAGCGGCACGAACACCCCCAGGCTGCAGGTGATGGTCTGGCCTTGCGCCAGCGAGTTGGGCAGGCCCGGGGCTATCACGCTGTCCAGGGTGCCGAGCGGACCGCTGAGCGTTCCCCTGACCGTGAGCGAGTCAATCCGGGACAGGCTCGGTCCGTCGACTGTGTCCGGGTTGTATGACGCGCTGGTGTTGGCAAGCACGAACTCGCCGAGCGCGTAGCCCTTGTATGGGTAGGGGAATGGCGATAACACCCAGCTACGAAGCCGCATGGTGTCAGCCACAACGCCGAGCGAGTCGTTGTCCACGTCAATGTCACCAAGGACCTTCACCACCCGGCCGTGCACCGAGTAGATGTTGCCGCCGACCGAGTCTTCGCTGAAGTCCTGCCAGACAATGTAGAAGTGAGTGATGGTGTCGCCCGACGAGTCAACCTGCGCCTGCACGAACAGCGACGGCGGGTAGAAGTTGTTGCCGAAACTCCCCGAGTTGGCGCCGGTGAAAGTCTGGATGAGCGACTGGCTCGCGGAGAAGCGCCGGGCCGAATCGCTGTAGGCAGCCATGTGAATTCCGTAGGAACTGGCGTTCTCCGGGTTGTCGTGCCAGGCAGCAACCATGATGCCCTGCGGACCCATCCTTATGACCGGCTTGAAGTTATCGTACTTGGCGCCGGTGTCCGGCTGCCACCAGTTCACCCGCTCGTTAGTGCCCGCCGATAGGCTGTCGCGGGGAATGCGGGCGAACCAGATATCCGGGTTCGAGTTGCCGCTGGCCCGGCGCGAATCCTCCCACGAGATGAGCACGTCTCCGGAACCCGGGTTGCAGGTCATCGACGGGTTGCCGCGATAGACGCCGTTGGTGTTGTCGTTGATCACAATGTCATCGGGGAGAAACGTACCGCCGCGGTCGAGGGACCGATTGTAGCCGATCCAAGGGTGCGGATCCTGGTTCGTGCCGCCCGTGCCCAGCGCCCAGGCGCAGTGGACCCGGCCATCATTGTCGACCGCGATGTATGGGTTCCGGTTGACGTTGTCCGGGTTCTTGTCGACGATGCCGAGGTCGGTGAATGACGCGCCGAGGTCAATCGAGCGGGCGAGCTTCATCTGGATCTTGCCCGTAGCGTCGTCCGCCCAGAGCAGGTAGATGAACGTCGTGTCCGGGTTGCTGCGGCTATCAATGGCCAGCTTCGGCTGGGGCCCGAAGTTGATGCCCGAGTTGAAGTCGTTCACCACGGTGATGTCAGGTACCTGAATCGGATTCGTCCAGGTTGTGCCGCGGTCCGAGGAATGCGTGATGTAGACACGCCAGGTGTTGCCGCGCCAGGCCTGCCAGACAACGTAGAGGTTCTCCCGATCGACGGCCAGCCATGGAAACATGTAATACTGAGATGGGTCTTGGCTGAGGTTGACGTTCGGCACGGTCCATGACCGTGCGGTGTCATAGGACGCCGCGAAGTAGACCTCGAAGCGCCCGTTGTTGTCGCGGTCGTCGGCCCAGACCGAATACAAGGTCCAGGTGCTGTCCATGATTGTCTGGGGATGAATAGCGGGGTGTGCG
This sequence comes from uncultured bacterium, assembly GCA_964402475.1. GTDB lineage: Bacteria > Hydrothermota > Tepidihabitantia > Tepidihabitantales > Tepidihabitantaceae > UBA2258. The sequence continues at coordinate 2,574 of CAYOCZ010000051.1, forward strand.
GAGAGTCCCGGCGCGTCGTCGACCCTGACCGGATCGTCGAACACTATTGCCCCTTGCCAGGGCAGGGAATCCTGCGACGTCGCCGCGGACACCAGCAACCCGAGGAACAGGAACCACGTTCTCACGATGTCTCCTCTCTCCACAACAAAACTCCGGCCGTCAGGAACGCGAAGCGCTGTCTCGCGAACGGAGCCGCGGCCCGCGCGTCGCCCTGCCGGCCGGTCACGGATATGAGGATATGTCGCCGCCGACCGTCTGTCAAGATTGCGGGTCTTGAACCGAGAGCTACCGAACGACGATTACTCTGGCGAGGTGCGCTCCGTCAGACGAACGGACGAAGTAGACGCCCGGCTTCATGTAATCAACCGGCCGGCCAGAGGCATCGAAGACCACGAGGCCCGCTTGCAGTTTGCCCGCGGTAGTCTGCAGCATGCTAGCGCGAACGATGGTGGCGCCTCGCGTGCAGCGACGGGCAAGGGACGGAGGATGGGATTCGACAGCGCCCGACCCCTGAATGATGCCGCGCAGGTAGTATACATCCTGGCTACCCGAGCTCGCGTCGTACCAGACGACGTGGATGCCCGAGTCCGCTTCGCAGGCAATCGACGGGTAGCTGACGCTGCCGGAGTCGAGCCCGGTGAGGATCATCGGCGTACTCCAGACGCCGTCAGTGTCCCGCTGAGCGTAGGCAAGCTGCATGTTCGTCCCACCGGCCTGACTGCACCAGGCCGCATGGCATCGTCCTGCGGCGTCGCACGCGATGGACGGAAACTGCTGCTGGTAGGGCCGGATCCCGCCGATGTTGTCGATGTTCGACCAGCCGCCGGCGTCACGCATACGGTGAAAGACCTGCAAGTAGAAACTGGATCCGGACAGTCCGTACCAGACAACGTGAACTGCATTGCTCCGGTCTGCGGCAACGCACGGCCGATTCTGAGTCAGGCCCCCGGGGAGATCAGACACCAACTCCACATCCTGCCATACGCCAGCCACCCGGCGCCGACAGCAGACCTGGTTGTGACTGCCGCCGAGGTCCATCCCGCACCAGACCACGACAACGTCGCCGTTCTTGTCTGCGGTGACCGACACCTGGTCGTGGCCCACCGCCGCTTCAGAGACCTGAATCGCCGAATCCCAGCCGGTTGCGGCGTGCCGCTCTTTGAGAAAGACCTGGTAATACATGCCCGAATCGGGTGACCCGTACCAGCCGACTGCAACGTCGCGCGAGTCGGGCACGCATGCAACCGACGGATAGAACTGAAGCTGGGCGGTGGTGGTGCTGTCAATCAGCGTATCTGCTCTCCAGTGATGGGTGGTTGCGTTGTAGCGCTTGGCCCAGATGCCCGTTCCCAGGAAACTCTCGACGTGCCAAACCAGATGCACGTTGCCCGCGCTGTCGCAGGCCAGTCCCGGCTGAGAGCAATTGGCCTGCTGGGTGGTTAGAGTGGTCTCGGCCAGCCACGTGCCCGTGCCGGCGTCGTACCGCCGATACCAGACCTGGTATGGCACGTTGCGCTGGTCGAGCCACGCGACGTGGACGTTGCCTGCCCCGTCGACCGCTATGCTGTGCTGGCCCGTGTAGCCGGTAACCTGGCTCGCCGGGTTGGTTGTCAGGCGGATGATGGTGTCCCAGGTGACCTCCGCCGCGCCCGCTGTCGCGAGCGCGGACACGAGAATGAGACCGACGGATCCCATTGGTCTTATGCGTCCCATTGCCGGCCTGAGCATAGAGCCGCGCCGACGGCCTGTCAAACTGCGCCGTCTCGCTTGACCGGCGGGCCTCTTGGTGTTACGATTCCTGCATGCGTAACACTGAGAACCACGACGAGGAGGCCGGCTCGGTGCGGTTCAGCGTTTCGATGGAGCCCGAGCTGCTCGCCGGGTTCGAGTCGCTGCTGCGCAAGACCGGCTGGTCCCGCTCCAAGGCAATCCGCGATCTCGTGCGCAACCGGCTGGCCGAGTCCGAACTGGAGCGCGGTTCCGGCCCGGCCGTGGGCGTGCTCGCCTACGTGTACAGCCATGACCAGCCCGACCTTGCCCATCGGCTGATGCACGTGCAGCACGACGCGTACGCCGAGGTCGTATCCTCGACCCACGTCCACCTCGACCGGCACGAATGCCTCGAAGTCCTGATACTCCGTGGGCCGGCAGACCGGCTGCGCAAACTCGCGGACGCGCTGCTCGCGCTGAAGGGCGTGCGCCAGGGACACCTGACCCTGACTCCGGCCCGCTGCCCGCTGGCACGAACTTACCATCACCCGAAAGGAGCCTGATTGAACCTGCTCTGTTGTCTGTTGCTGGCCGTTTCGGGCCTCGCCCAAGCCGAGTCGTCGGTCCTGACGGTTGATGAAATCGTTGTGACCGCGGAGCGGGTTCGCCACCCCGTGCGCGACGTAGCCGCATCGGTCAGCGTGGTCACGGCTGTCGACCTCGACCGCACGCTTACCCGGACCGCGACCGCGGCGCTCGCGTTCCTGCCCGGTGTCTTCGTCCAGAAGACCGGTCCGTTCGGCCGCACCGACATCGACATCCGCGGCACCGGCGGCCGGGGCTGCCGCGTGCAGGTGCTGGTTGACGGCCGCCCCGAGAAGATGCCCATCTACGGCTGCACGGTGACGCACACGCTGCCCTTGAACAACGTCGAGCGCATTGAGGTGGTGCGCGGCCCGCTCTCGGTGCTGTACGGTTCCGACGCAATGGCCGGCGTGGTGAACATCGTGACCCGGCGGGCCCAGAAGCCGCTCGAACTCGGGGCGCGGCTCGACTACGGCTCGTTCAACACCCGCCACGCGGTGGCCAGCGCCGGGCTGAAGCAAGGTGGGTTCAACGCCCTTCTGTCCGCAGACAAGACGACCTCTGACGGCCACCTGCCCAACTCGCAGTACAACGGAAACGACGTGTCCCTGCGCGCCGGGTACGAATTCTCACCCACGGTGCAGCTCGACTTCACGGGCAAGTACTTCACCGGAGTTAAACATGAGCCGAAGCGTTCTACCGACCCGGACACGCTCGTCGCCACCGGCTGGAACCGGTACGACCGCGGTGGGCTGGACCTAACCGGTACGCTGGGGTCGGAGACGTTCGGCGGGTTCGCCAAGGTGTACCGGACGTTCGGCGAGCACGTCTTCGACCCGACTGACGGCTGGCACTCGACCGACTTCACCGACGGCGTGACCCTGCACGGCCACCGCCGCTTCGGCATCGGCAACCTGGTCCAAGCCGGCGTAGAGGGCAGCCGTCTTTCCGGCACGTGGATTCAGTCCGACTTCACCGCGACTACGTGGACGCGGCAGCGGGCGGGCCTGTTTGCCCAGGACGAACAGGTGCTGGGCCCGGTCACGGCCAACGCCGGGGTGCGCGTGGAATACGACAACATCGGCGGCCCGGCCTTCTGTCCCAAGGTCGGGGCCGTCGGCCGCATCCCGGCCGGCATGACCGTGCGCGCCAACGTCAACCGCGGGTTCCGCTACCCGCCCCTCAACTACACGTCGGTCTTCCCGCCCAGGAACGAAAGCCTGAAGCCCGAGGTTTCGTGGAACTATGAAGTCGGCCTGAACCAGCAGATAGTCACCGGCCTCAATGCCGATGTTGCGGGCTTCATCCTCAAAGGCGAGAACCTGATTGAGACCGGCCCGAATCCCAACCCGCCGCCACCGGTCCAGTTTCAGAACAAGGGCAGCTTCACTTTCAGTGGAATCGAGGCGACACTGCAGTTGCGCCACGGCCCGTGGCGCTCAAGTGTCGCGTACACGCTGACCGACTTCGGCGTCAATACCCGCGCCCGCGCCGGGTCCAAGCTGAACGTCGCCGTGGGCGCGACCGCGAGGAACATCGACCTCGACGTCACGTTCCAGCACGTCGCGCGTTACTACGCGACGGATAGCTCGCGTTCGGAGATTCCCGCCTATGCGACCGTCGAGTTCCGCGCCGGCTACCGGCTGCTCTCGTGGCTGGACCTGTTCGCGTCGGTCGAGAACCTGCTCGACCGCCAATACGACACGTTCGCCGACCTGCCCGGCACCCAGGCCGGGCTGTACCGGATGCCCGGCCGGGCGTTGACCGTCGGCCTCAAACTCAGGAGTCTCTGACATGATGAAAAGAACCCTTGTTCAATGGCTGCTGTTCGGAGTCGCGGTCTTAGGCTGCGCGCAGCCAAAGACGAAACGGATTCCCGTCGTTGCCTCGACCACGCTCATCAGCGTGATTGTCCAGGCGGTCGGCGGCGACCGGTTCGCGGTCACGACGATCGCGCCGGCCGGGCTCTGCCCGGGCCACTTCGACCTGAAGCCGTCGGACGTGACTGCGGCGAACAACGCGCGGCTCATTCTAAACCACGGCTGGGAGGCCTGGTACCCGGGGCTGGAGAAGGCAATCATTCCGCCCAGACCGCGCCGGGTGACGCTCACGACCCAGGGCAATTGGATGATTCCCGAATTGCATAAACGGGCAGCAGCGGAAATCGCGGTCCTGCTTGCGGAACTGGACACTGCTCGCGCCGATACATACCAACTGGCCGCCACGCGCTACCGGGCTGATGTCGACTCTGCCGCCGCGGCCGCGCGGACAATGCTCGCCGGGAAGGCCCTGCCTGCGGTCATCGTCGCCGAGCAGCAGTCGCCGTTTATCGTGTGGCTGGGTTTCCACGTGGTCGCGACCTACGGCCGGGCCGAGGACATCAGCGCGCAGGAACTGACCCGGCTGGCGCGGGTGGCGATTGACTCCGGCGTGAAGCTGATTGTGGACAACCTCCAGTCCGGGCCGGACGCGGGCAAGCCGCTGGCCGAGGCGCTCAACGTGAAACACGTGACGCTGACCAACTTCCCACTGGAGGGCTCGTACAGCCGGTCGCTCCTCAACAACACGGCGGCGCTGGCGCAGGCCATCGAGTGACGCCGGGCGAAGTCGCGGTTTCGGTCCGCTCGGTCACGGTCAGCTACCGCGAGCACATCGCCCTGCGCGACGTCTCGCTCGACATCCGGCGCGGCGACTTCTGCGGCATCATCGGCCCGAACGGCGCGGGCAAGACCACGCTTCTGACGGTCATCAACGGCCTCGGTCACATCCACTCCGGAACGGTCCGCATCATGGGCGAGCCGGCGACGCGCGCGAACTTCGGCCGCCTGCGCCGCCGTATCGGCTACGTCGCCCAGCAGGAACGGGTGGACCCGCGCGTGCCCATCTCGTGCCTTGAAGCCGTACTCGTCGGCCGCTGCGGTCGGGCCGGCCTGCTCAGGCGCCTCGACGACAACGACCGGGCGCGCGCCAAGGCGATGATGGAACTCACCCGCACGTCCCATCTTGCCGCCCGGCCGGTAGGTCATCTCTCCGGCGGCGAGGCCCGTAAGATCGCTCTGGCCCGGGCGCTGGTACAGGAACCCGAAATACTGCTGCTCGATGAGCCGACGTCGAACCTCGACCCGCGCGCGGTCCGCGAACTGAGCGAATTGGTGGTGGATGCGTACCGCCGCTTCAACCTGACGGTGGTGATGGTCACGCACCAACTCGACCACCTGCCGCCGGTCGCCAACCGGATAATCATGGTCAAGGACACCCGCATCACGCACGTCGGCGACCGCACCGCGCTGAACGACGCGCGCCTGATTGCCGAGCTCTTCGCCGATGCCGCCTGAATTCATCGTCCTCTGGCGACCGCTCGTCGCCGCGGTACTTGGCGGACTGGTCTGCGGGGTCGTCGGAGTCTGGGTAGTGATGATGAACATCCCGTTTGTCGGAGTGGCGATGTCGCATGCGGCCTTTGCGGGCGCTGTAACCGGGCTCCTGCTCGGCATCAACCCGCTCGTCACCGCCGCGGTCTTCTGCATAGCCGCATCGCTGCTCATCGGCCCGGTTGCCGAGCGGGCTGACCTCGAGCCGAACGTCTCGCTCGGCATCATCTTCTCGGTCGTGCTGGGCTTCGCCTTCCTCGCCATCGGCCTGATGCGCGGCCCTCGCTCGGATGCTCTCAGCCTGATATGGGGAAGCATCCTCCTGGTTTCCTCGCGCGACCTCATGCTGATGGCCGTAGCAACCGGGGCCGTGCTGCTGTTCCTCGGGCTGTTCTACAAGGAAGTCCAGGCCGTGCTGTACAACCGTGAAATTGCCCGCGCCGTCGGGATACCGGAGCGCGCGCTCTTCTTCGCGATGCTGGTTCTCTGCGGCCTGTCGGTGACCGCCAACTTGAGCACCATCGGGGGCCTGCTGATTTTCAGCCTCATCGTTAACCCACCCTCCGCGGCCTATCAGTTGACCTATCGGCTGAAGACGATGTACCTGCTGTCGGCCCTGTTCGGAGTGCTATCCTGCCTGGTTGGTCTGCTTGTGTCGTGGCTGACCGACGCCCCGGCCGGCGCGGTCATCATCATCACGTCGAGTGCGGTCTTTGGAATCTGCCTGCTGCTGTCGCCGAAGAGGAGGAAGTTGGTGAGTTAGGAGTTGGGGACCCGCGTCCGCCTGCTAACTCCTAACTGCTAACTACTGACTACTTCCCCGGACACTCGCCCGCGACCGTGACGTCGATTCTCTTTCCTCCGTAGGACTTGTCGAACTGGGCACAGAACTCAGCCGCGAGCTTCTTGGCCCGCTCGTCGTAGGCCACCTTGTCCGGCCACGTATTGCGCGGGTTCAGCACGGTCGGGTCGGACACGCCCGGGCAGCTCTTCGGAACGCCGAAATGGAAGACCGGGTCCATGACGTACTCGACCTTGTCCAGCGAGCCGCTGAACGCGGCCTCGACGATTTCCCGGGTCAGGCTGATGTCCATCCGCTTCCCGACACCGTATGCACCGCCGCTCCAGCCGGTGTTCACAAGGTAGACCCGTGCGCCGTGCCGGTCCAGCCTCTCCCCCAGCATCCGGGCATAGGTGTCCGGGTTGAGCGGCATGAACGGAGCTCCGAAGAAGCGCGAGAACGTGCTCTTCGGCTCGACCACACCGGTCTCGGTGCCGGCAAGCTTGGAAGTGTAGCCCATCAGGAACCAGAGCATCGCCTGGTTGCGGGTCAGGCGCGCGACCGGTGGCAGCACGCTGTTCGCGTCGGCGGTAAGGAAGAGAATCGTCTTCGGGTGGCCGCCGACCGGCGGCGTCTTGATGTTCGACAGGAACGTCAGTGGGTAGGAACCGCGCGAGTTCGGCGTGTAGCGCTCGTCATCGAGGTCGAACCGACCATCCGGGTAGACCATCGCATTCTCGATGATCGCGCCGTGCTCAAGGTAAGGCGCCTCGTGGAAACAGGCACGGTAAATGTCCGGCTCTTTCTTCGGGTCCAGATTAATGAGCTTGGCATAGCAGCCGTCCTCGAAGTTGGCCACACCCTTGTCGCTCCAGCTGTGCTCGTCATCGCCCAGCAAAGCCCGCCGTGGGTCAGCCGACAGCGTAGTCTTGCCCGTACCGGAAAGCCCTAGAAGCAACGCCACGTCACCGTCCTTCCCTTCATTGGCCGAGCAATGGAGCGGCAGGATGCCTTCGAGCGGCAGCAGGTAGTTCATCACCGTAAACATATGCTTCTTCAAGCTGCCGCCGTAAGCCGAGCCAAAGACCACGCCGATACGGCGGTCCATGTCCATCGCGATGACCATGTCCGACGCCTTGCCGGTCTTCGGAATCGTCCGCAGCCGACCGGCATAGCGGGCCGGGTCCAGCTTGTCGTACGGACAGACTAGCAACGTATAGGGTCGGTCTGCGAAACAGGAGCTGTTGATGTCGGCCGGGATCCGCCGGAACATGTTGTCGGCAAACAGGACCGAGAGCGCCCGGTCGCTCACTACCCGCACGGGAAGCGCGTGGCCGGAATCGGCCCCGAGCACGCGGTCGACCGCGTAGAGTCTCGGCTTCGCGCCGAGCGCGGCGAGCGCATCATCGAACACCATGTCGAACGTATCCGGCGTAATCGGCAGGTTGTTCGGCGCGTCCCAGTCGGTGTTCTTCTCGGATTCGGGCCGGCGCACGATGACTGTATCCTGCGGGCTGCGGCCGGTCGACTCGGCCGGGGTCCACATCGCAAGGCAGCCGCACGCCGCGACCATCGCCTCGCGCCGGGCAACGACGTCGGCAATCATCGCCTTTCGGTCCGGGTTGACCTTGACGTCCGGGTGTCGGCCCAGGACTTCTTCAAGCTGCTTCTGCAGTTCTCCATCCACGTCTTACCTCCGTTCCTTGCCGTCAGGAGCTGCCTCGTCTTCGATCGCAGCCTGGGCCGCTGCCAGCCGCGCAATCGGCACGCGGAACGGCGAGCAGCTCACGTAGTCCATCCCGACTCGCCAGCAGAACTTCACCGACTCCGGGTCCCCGCCGTGCTCGCCGCAGATGCCGACCTCCAGTCCGGGCCGGGTTGCGCGGCCCTTCTTGACCGCCATCTCGATGAGCTTGCCGACCGACGTCTGGTCGATTGTCTGGAACGGATCGGCTTTGAGCAACCGCTTCTCGAGGTACTCGGGCAGGAACGCCCCGGCGTCGTCGCGGCTGAAGCCGAATGTCATCTGGGTCAGGTCGTTGGTCCCGAACGAGAAGAACTCGACCGCGCGGGCCATCTCGTCGGCCAGCAGGGCCGCGCGCGGTATCTCGATCATCGTGCCGACCATGTGTGGTATGCTCTGCAGGCCCGCCTTCTTGCAGACCTCGTCGTGCACCCGCGCGATGATGGCATTCTGATGCTCAAGCTCCTTGACCTCGCAGGTCACCGGCACCATTATCTCCGGGTCGGGGTGTTTCTTCTCGGCCAGCAGTTCGGCCGCAGCCTCGAATATCGCCCGCGCCTGCATCTCGGTCACCTCGGGATAGGTGATGCCGAGGCGCACGCCGCGGTGGCCCATCATCGGGTTCGACTCGTGCAGGTCCTCGCCGCGCTTGCGCACGTCCTCCACGGTCACGCCCAGCGCCTTCGCCAGCGCCGCCTGCTTGTCTGCCGCCTTGGGCACGAACTCGTGCAGGGGCGGGTCGAGGAGCCGAATGGTCACGGGCAGGCCGTCCATCGCCTCGAGCGTTCCCTTGACCACCGCCTTGACGTGGACGAACAGCTCGTCGAGCGCGGCCCGCCGCTCATCCGTCGTCCGCGACAAAATCATCTTGCGCAGCAGGAACAGCGGCTCGTCGCTGCCCTTGCCGTAGAACATGTGCTCGGTGCGGAACAGCCCAATGCCGCCGGCCCCAAGCCGCCGCGCCAGCGCCGCGTCACCCGGCGTCTCGGCGTTCGTGCGGACAACCATCTTGCGGTACTTGTCGGCCAGCTTCATGAACTGCTGGAACCGCGGCTGCTCGGTCGCGTCCATCATCGCCACCTTGCCCGCGTACACCCGGCCCTTGGTCCCGTTGAGGGTCAGCCAGTCGCCCTCGACGAAGACATTGCCACGGATCGTGAGCTTCTTTGCCCCCGCATCGACCTTCGTGTCCTTGGCACCGACGATGCAGCACTTGCCCCAGCCGCGCGCCACCAGCGCCGCGTGCGACGTCATTCCGCCGCGCGCGGTCAGGATGCCGGCCGAGGACCGCATCCCGTCGATGTCCTCGGGCGAGGTCTCCTCGCGCACGAGGATAACAGGGTCAGCCTCCTCGCGTCGGGACCACGCAATCGCGTCGGCCGCCGTGAATACCACGTGGCCGGTCGCGCCGCCCGGGCCGGCAGGCAAACCTTCGCCCAGCAGTGTCGCCACTTTCTCCGCGGCCGGGTCGAGTATCGGGTGGAGCAGTTCGTCGAGCTGGGAGGGCTGCACGCGCAGCAGCGCGGTCCGCTCGTCGATGAGCCCCTCGGCCAGCATGTCCATCGCGGTGCTGATTGCCGCGACGCCGGTGCGCTTTCCCGTCCGCGTCTGCAGCATGTAGAGCTCGCCCTTCTCGATAGTGAACTCCAGATCCTGCATGTCGTGGAAGTGCTTCTCCAGCATGGTGCGGTACCGGTCGAGTTCCGCGTAGAGCTCGGGCATCGCGGTTTCGAGGCTCTCCATCGCCTCGTTGCGCACGTTGCGGCTCGCCACATTCAGCGGGTTGGGTGTGCGGGTACCGGCCACGACGTCCTCGCCCTGGGCGTTGCGCAGCCACTCACCGTAGAACCGCGCGTCGCCCGTCGCCGGGTTGCGCGTGAACGCCACGCCGGTCGCCGACGTCTGCCCCAGATTGCCGAACACCATCGCCTGCACGTTTACCGCCGTGCCCCACTCGTCGGGCAGATTCTCGATGCGGCGGTAGGCAACCGCCCGCTTGCCGTTCCAACTCCGGAACACGGCGCGGATGCTGCCCCACAACTGCTCCTGCGGGTCCTCCGGGAACGGCTTGTCGAACGTCTCGGTGATGAGCGACTTGTAGGCGGCGCACAGCCCCTTAAGGTCATCGACGGTCAGGTCTGAGTCGTCCTTCCGCCCGGTCCGCTCCTTCAGCCCGCGCAGCAACCCCTCGAACCGGGCCCGGATGCCCTTGCCCTCGGCCGGCTCGATGCCCTCGGCCTTCTCCATCACGACGTCGGCGTACATCGTCAGCAGCCGGCGGAAGGCGTCATAGGCGAACCGCTCGTCCCCGGTCATCGCCACGAGGCCGGACAGGGTCCGCTCGCACAACCCGATGTTCAGCACAGTCTCCATCATCCCGGGCATTGACGCCCGCGCGCCCGAACGGCACGACAGCAGGAGCGGCACCTTCGGGTCGCCGAACCGGCGACCCATCGCCTGCTCGATGTGCTCAAGGCCCGACTTCACCTCGTCGGTCAGCGCCGAAGGGTAGTCGCCGGTCTTCATGTATTGGACGGAAACAGTGGTGGCGATGGTGAACCCGGCCGGAACCGGCAGGCCGAGATTGGCCATCTCCGCCAGGTTCGCGCCCTTGCCGCCGAGCGCGTCCTTCATCTGCGCCGAGCCTTCGGCCCG
>CAYOCZ010000052.1:0-6278 GCA_964402475.1 uncultured bacterium
AGGAAGGCTGCGTAAGTGAACGTGAGAAGTTACACAAAAGAATTGACACTACCGCCAGAAGAAGTCGTGTGCGAGTGACCGGCATCACCGGGCAGTCCCGCCGCTGCGCCCGTTGCCGTTCCTGTGCCTATCTGCTATCTTTCAGGCTGGAACCAAGCGTCTCCAACTCCCCGACCAGGAAGTCGATGATCAGCTCCGCCTTGCTTACGTCCGCGTTGATCGCCGCAGCAAAGCCCTTCCTGGCCGGCTCGTACTGCTCCGCGAAGTAATACGCGAACCCCCTGCCGCACAGTGCGCCCGCATGCCCGGGTTGGAGCTTGATTGCCTCGCTGTACGCCGCAATGGCAAGCGGGTAACGGGACGTCTTTGAATAGGCGTCGCCCCTGCCGCAGTGGGCGTCGGCAAATCCGGGTTTCCTCGCGACTGCCTCGTCGAAGGCCTCCAGCGCCTTGAACGGCTCCCCGGCACCAAGATACTGTACGCCCTTGTCGTAGAGCGCTGTTGCTGCGTCCGGCTGCTGCGCGAGGCAAAGGGACGCGAGCATAAACCCGCAGACCCATGCGTTGATCGTACCTGATTTCACCATGTCCTCCTTGGCGATGCGTGATTGCGACAACACTTCATCTAACCACACCGGTCAATCGGTTGTCGGCTCGGCCGCAAGGGAATTCTATGTCCGGCAGGCGGGCTGTCAAACGGACACGGGCCGGCCCGCGCCCGCCACTTCACCCCTCGGTCCCTTTCTCCTTCCCCTTCCTTCCCGCTTGACAGCGCACTTCCCCGCTCGATACTGTCCCAGCTTCTTCCGGGCAGGCACATCGATCGGAGGCTTCCATGATTCGACGACCGGACCGGACAATACCATCTGCACTCCTGGTCGCGATGCTCGCCGCAACGGCGCTTGCCATCGGCCCCATCCGGCCGGGCGCGAGCGGCCGGCTTGATTCACTCGGCCGGGCGGCGTACCTGGCGCTGTGGGATTTCCACCCGGTGGATGCTACCCGCTGCGGATTCCACGAGCTCGACGGCAGGCTCGGCGACTATTCTCCGGCCCGCGTCGCCGCCCTGAAGCTTCAAGTAAGACGCTTCCTCGCGCAACTGGACGGCCTGGATACGCTCCGGCTGTCGCTTAGCGACCGCATCGACCGCGAACTGCTCATCTCGAATCTGAAGATGGAGCTCTTCTGGCTGGAGCGATTCAACCTGCTCGAACGCGACCCCCATTTCTACTCGGACGAGTGCATCGGTGGTGTGTACTACCTGCTGCTGCGCGACTTCGCGCCGCTGCCGGAACGGGCCAGGCGCGCGGCCGAACGCCTGGAGGACGTACCGCGGTTCATCAAGCAGGCTCGCGCCAACGTCAAGTCTCCGCCGCGGCTGTACGCCGAGGCGGCGATTGATGGACTGAAGGATGCCGAGGACTTCTTCCGGGAGAGCGCAACCGACCTCGGCAAGCAGGTGCCGGGGCTTTCCTCGCGGCTTGCTGCCGGCGCGGACCGGGCGATTGCCTCGGTCCGGGCTTGGCGAGCCGGGCTCGAACTCGACCTGCCCCGGCTCAACGACAGCTTTGCCATGGGCAAGGAGAAATTCGACTACCTGCTCGCGACCGACAAGTTCCTTGACTTCGGTTCCGACTCGCTGCTGCGGATGGGCGAGAACCTGTTCGCGCGCACCGATTCGGTGAGGAAGGCGCTGCGCGCGGAGCAGGCCGAGGTCCGGAAGCGCCACCCGCCTGAGCCGCCGAAGGACGAACCCGCCCCGGCCGGCTTTTCGAAACGGGACGTGCTCGCCGACGAGCAGGCCGAAATCGACTCGCTGCGGGCGTGGGTCGAGTGCAGCAACTTCGCCACGGTCCCGGACTGGGTAGGACCGCTCCGGGTAGTCGAGACGCCGGCTTTCCTCCGCCGCGTCATCCCCGGGATAGCGATGGAAGGCGCGGCGCCGCTGGACAGGGAGCAAACCGGTTACATGTACATCCCGCCGCTGCCCGACCGGTTCGACTCGGCCTTGGCCCGGAAGTACTACAACAAGGGCCGCCGGCACGGCTATCGCGGCGGCATCGTCCACGAGGGCTTCCCCGGCCACCACTTCCAGCTCTCCGTCGCCAACCACCACCTGTCGTTCATCCGCAGGCTGCAGTTCAACACGTGCCTGATTGAAGGCTGGGCGCTCTACTGCGAGCAGATGGTGGTCGAGCAGGGGCTTTACCCGCCCGACTCGTTCCCGGACCTGCGCTGGCTGGGCGGGGTCTGGTTCCGGGCCGCACGCATCATCGTCGACGCGAAGCTCCACACCGGCAAGCTGAGCTATGACGACGCCTGGCGCTTCATGGTTGAGAAGTGCTGGCCCGACACCGCGTTCTTCAAGGCCGAGGTGAGGCGCTACTGCCTCTCCCCGAGCCAACCGATGAGCTACCTCGTGGGCAAGACCGAGTTGATGGAGTTGCGGGACGCGTACCGGAAACACGTCGGCGACCGCTTCTCGCTCAGGGAGTTCCACGACCGGCTGCTGGCCGAAGGGTCGATACCGGTCAGCCTGATTCGCCGGAAGTTGCTCGCCGAGTAGCTAGGTTGCCGCTATTCGAACTCGACCCGCTGCCACGCGAGCGAGTCGTGGGCGAATGTGAACAGCAAGTAGCCCTTGCCGCTGCCGTAGTCGAGCCCGCCCGGCGCCATCGTGCCGCAGATGAAGTGATTGACGTCTTCCACCAACGTGTGCCGCCAGCCGTGGATGTGGCCGGACACGATGGCGTGGACGCCGTACTTCTGAAGCAGGTGCTGCAGCTTGAATCTCTCGCCGGTGCTCGCCATTCGCCCCATTGTCGGCTCCGGGCCGTCAAACACCGGGAAGTGCGTGCCGACAATCTTGATGTACCGCCCGCCGTCGCCGAGTTCGCTCTCCAGCCAGTCGAACTGGGTCGGACCCAGCAGTCCGTCCGCGGTATCGAGGAATATCAGCTTGACGCGGTCGGCGATGACGACCGGGTAGCAGCTCGGACCGAAGGTCGTCTTGAACCATTCCCACCCGTCGGACTGGAACAGGTCGTGGTTGCCGATTGTCGCGTAGTACGGGATGCCGACCGACTGAAGGTCTTTCACGATGCTGTCGTGTTCGTCCGGGGTCGAGTGCTCGGTGAAGTCGCCGAGCGCGCAGAAGAAGGCAATGCCCTTCGTCTGGACGTCGGCCTTGAGCCGACCCAGGTTGTTTACGTTGTCGTGCTCGATCTGCGGGTCGCCGAACATGGCGAAGCTGAATGAGTCCGGGTTCACGGCAACCGGGCCCGGCGCGTGCAGCCGGCCGGACAGGTTCTCGCGCACGCGGTCTTCGACGGTCGGGTGGGCGATGAACTGGCCCCAGTCGTACCCGCAGCCGGCCAAGGCCACAAACACCCAGCTGCAGGCCGCGAGCAGGCGGCGACGGCTAGAACTCACGTTGCACCCCCATCTCGACCGCGACCTCGCCCAGCGAGAGTATCAGGCCGGACAGGCCGTTGATTGCCGTGCCGCAACGGCCAAGCAGGTTCCACTCCCGCCCGAGGTTGTACGCCCCGCGCAGGCCGAACGGGATCTGCTGCGGATTATGGACGGTGAATCGGTCAAAGTTCGCAAGCCAGCCCGAGGCTTGCCATTGTTCTCGTCGGACGAATCCCCACTCGACCCGGTAGAGCAGATTGCGTTCCGGCACTTCGGTACACCAGTAGAACGGCGAGCCGTACCGCTCGGCATCGAAGACCGGCGCGCGCCACGCCAGTCCGGTGGCAAGCCGCAATCCGGCCGCCGGCTCGGCGGTCAGCGTCGCGAGCAGCCGGTTTTCCCCCGCCTGCCAGTCGTTCCACTGCTGGTGCTGAGCCGCAAGCCTGAGAGTCAGGCCGACGGGGTCGTATGCTACCGCGCCGACGCCGAGCGCGGCCGCACCGAGACCGTTGTGCTGGAACAGGTTGAACGAAATCCCGGCTTCGACCTTGAGGAACTGCGACGCCACGATGTCGGCCTCCGCGGTCGCGAGCATCTTTGACTCGACTCCTGGCTCCCCTCGATAGCCAGTGGAGAACGATGGGCTGACCGTCGCGTCTCCGGCCCCCGCCAGCAAGACCAGTAGAGTGGAAACACTTCTGAGACGCAAGAATCAGAGGATACGCAAACCAGGGGGCCGAATCAAAGAATCCGGCTCAGGCCTGTCCCTAGCCGATGCCGAGCAGGTCGCTGAGTCTGATTCCGCTCCGGGTAAGGTCGGCCTCCCAGATTACCTTCAGCCGGTAACCTCGGCCGGCAGCAAAGAGCTTCTTGTCCAGGTCGTGCAAGCGGTTGCGACGCTGGTCCGGCGTGAGTATCTTGCCTTCGTAGGACCGGGGGTCGGCGTGCCAATACGTTCCGTGTACTTCGACCAGCAACCGGTTTGGCAGCAGGAAATCGTAGACGTACGGCCCCAGTGGGTACTGCCAGCGACAGTCGACACCGGCCGCCTCGAACATCTTTGCCAGCTTCGCCTCAACCCGGTTGTACGCCCGTCCCGGAGAACCGGTCGCCGCCTGTACCGCGGCTGCCCGTCGGTGGCGCGACCATGCCGTTACCCGGTCGATGCCGCGCCGCCGGGCACGTCGCTTTCGCGCAATGTCGTCCGGATCCGGCTTGGGACTGGGGTTCACGGGTCCTAGGGTTCAGGTGTTCGGGCTGGGCGCAAAGCGATCACTCGACCCCTTCCGCGGGCTTCTACCAGACGATTTTGCCCCAATTCCGCTGCTTCAGGCTATCGGCCGCGGCTCCCGAGATTGCGATCTTCTCGTGCTTCAGCAGGTCATCGGATACGCGGTTCTCGAAGTTGGCCGGGTCCCGAATCGGCGCGTTGGGCAGCGTATCCTTGAAGTACCGAAGCACGGTTTGCATGTTCGCGACCGGCTGGTGATGCGGGCTGTGGCGCAGGGCATCCATGACGGCCAGCTCGAGGCAGAACGACGGCAGCCGCAGGTTGCGCAGATTGCGCCAGATCTTCGCCAGGCGGATTTCCTCGATGACCTCCGATTCCTTCACGACCCTGAGGTGGGTATCGAAATTTGTCCGAGTCACCCGTTGGTGCTCGGTTTCGAAAATCCGGTGGTCATTCGAGCCGCCCCACTCCTGACGGGCGGGTATCAGGTGAATCTCGAGCCCGTGGTGTTGCAGGCCGATTGAGACGTTCTGGCGTATCGGCTTGAAGGCGTGGCGCTTCAGGAAGTCAAAGAACCGGTCGTGAAGCTTGTCGGCGTCCAGCGGGGTGCGCGGCCCCAGCGAGACAAGGATGTCGACGTCGGTCGCGCCCCTGACTCGCGTTCCCTTGGCATACGACCCACAGAAGCTTGTGCCCAGCAGGAACCGTCCGGCCCATTCGGCTATCGGCGTCTTCAGCTCTGCCGCGGCGAGTTCGGCCGGCGAGGCCTCGCCGCTCGGCAGGTCATACTTGGCCAGAATCGAACGAACATACACATCCGGTAACATCGCACCTCCTCCGGCACCGCCCCGCGCCGGGAAAGTCTCAAGCTAGCCTTAGTTTGTACCCCGGCCTTTGGTTTCAACCAGGATGGCATAGAATAGGGTTCCGCCGCTGACCTGTCAACTACGTCACACCGTGAAAGTCCGGCGGTGCCGGCACGACTTCACAAGTCTGGCCGAAGCTGGATTATGTAGGCGCCGTAAGGCCGTTGCGCAGTACCTCGGATCGCGCGGGGCGGATCATCGGCAGCAAAGGAGGCGTCGGGTGAGCTTCTGGCCGGACCCGCGGCGCCGGGGTCGGCAGCAGCAGGGCACTTGCGGGGTTCGTGCGGCCACCGCGGTTCGCGCGCGAGTTAGTCTGCTGGTTCCTCACGGCCAATCCGCGGCGGCGAAACAGCAGCAGGTCTGACCACGCTCGGTATGTTTGCCAAGGGCGGCGGTTGGAGCCTGCCGTTGTCCAATTCCACGCTGACCGTCTGCGTGGGCGGCATCGCGGAACGGCCGGCCTTTGTCGGTGAGGTAATAGCCCGGCGCGAGTTTCTCTGTGTGGCCGTAGCCTTCAACCACGACATCGTGGACGGCGCGCCGCCGGAGCGCTTCGTCAACATGTTCAAGGAGCTGGTCGGAACCGGCGCCCTGTTGGATGGTCTGGCCGACCCCACGGCCCGACTTCCGCTCGCCCTCCCCAACCTGCAATCTTCAATCTTCAATGAGATTGGACCGTGCAGGAGGCGCTATGCCGCCCTCGACGGGCGGCGCGGATTCTGAACCTTATCTGTGGGGTAGATTGGGCCGTGCAGGATTCGAACCTGC
>CAYOCZ010000052.1:6378-13414 GCA_964402475.1 uncultured bacterium
CGGATTCTGAACCTTATCTGTGGGGTAGATTGGGCCGTGCAGGATTCGAACCTGCGGCCACCGGATTAAAAATCAGGTGCTCTGCCAACTGAGCTAACGGCCCCAACTACTTCAGGTTGGAGATTGTAGACCGTTGATTGCGGAAGTCAAAAGGGGACCCGGGGTCCGCAAGTTGCGGGCTGAGGATCGCGTGAGTCAGAAAAACACCGACCCCTGTGACACTGGTTCATCCTGTGCTCGCCGTGAGCACTAGACGACCTTCTTCTCCCCTTCCCCCTTCGCCGGCTGCACCGCGTCCGCAGTGTGCTTGGCGTAGCGATAGTGGTACTTGTAGTAGTAATAGTAGTAGCGGCCGTACCGCCCCGACCGCTTCACGTCGTTGATCACGAGGCCCGACAGGTGAGCGCCACCATTGAGCAGGGCGCTACGGGCGTCTTCAAGCGCATCGAACGCGGTCCGATCGGCACGAACAACCATGATACTGGTGTCGGCCAGTGCGCCGATAATCGGCGTGTCGGCTGCTACGAGAACCGGCGGCGTGTCAATCACCACATAGTCGTACTCGCCCTCCAGCCGCTGCAGCAGTGCGCGAGTTCCGTTGAGCGTAAGCAGGTCGGCCGGGCTCGGCGGAATGGTACCGCATGGCAGGCAGAACAATCCATCAAGGCCGGTCGGGAAAATGGCCTGGGCCGGGTCGCTGTTCAAGACGATGAGGTCGGACAGACCCGGCTTCTTACCGTGTTTGAATACAGTGTGCAGCACCGGGTGGCGCAGGTCTGCGTCAATCAGCAGGACGCGGGAACCGGCGTGGACCAGCACCGAAGCAAGGTTGACGGAGATGGTGGATTTGCCTTCGCTCGGTCCGGGTGAGGTCACGGCAATCGTGTGCAGCGGACGCTCCGCATTTGCAAAGGCGAGGCCGGTGCGCAGCATGCGGAAAGACTCGGCACCGGAGGACTCGACGTCGGTGTGGGTGATGAGGTGCGAAGTCACGTCCCCATCCCGCCTCCGCCGGAGCGGGCCGCCGGCCAGGAGTTGCGGCACGCTGCCGAGCACCGAATGCCCCCGCCGTTCTAGTTCGCGCGGGCTGTGAATCGAAGTGTCGAGGTACTCCGCCCCCCATACCGAGCCGAGAGCCAGGGCCAGGGCGAGCATCAGGCCAAAGGAGACGCTCCTCTGGACGTCGGGCTGGGTCTGGCCCGCGCCCTGCGCGCGGTCGATTATCTTCACCGACGGCAATCTACCGGCTTCCTGGATCCGCGTTTCCTCGTAGCGCTCGGAGAGCAACTGGTGCACCCGGCGTCCTGTCTCCGCGTTCCGGGTCAGACGGGCCATGATTCGCTCGGTCTCCGGCAGGCGGGCGATCTGAGCACCATAGCGTGAGAGGACGCCCGCCAGGAATCCCTTTCGGGCCTTGAGAGCAGCCAGCCCGGTCTTGAGGGTCAGGGCTGATCCGAACCGGGCGCTGAGCTGCCCGACCGGGTCAACGAACCCCTGCTGGGTGATGAGGGACCTCAGCGCGGTCCCGAGCTGAACGCGGGTGCTGTCAATCTGACGGTCCAGGTCCCGGACCCGCTCTGAGGTCTGGTTGAATCCGCCGATCATCAGGTTGGTCTTTTCGACCTCAAGCTGATTCAGGCTACCCTGGAGGCTGGTGATCAACGGTGACCCGATGCCCTCCAGCTTGCCCGCCATGCCTTCCCCTGCCTGGTCGATTTGGCTCTGGATGTACGCGAGCTCGGCCTCGCTCGCATTTATCTCAGCCTCTGTCTGCTGGTACGTGGCGGCGACGCGGGACTGCCGGGCAACAAGCGCCTTGGTCTCCGCGTTGAGGTCGACCATTTTGTGCGAGGTCTTGAACTGCTCCAGGCTTTTCTCGGATGAGTCCAGGCTGGGTCCTATCAGGGCCAGTTGGTCCTCGATGAACCGCCTCGTTGCCGAGACTTCGGCCCGGTTCTGGTCCAGGTCGTATTGCTGATAGGCGTCTAGATAGGCGTTGGCGGCCGTAACGGCGGCTGCTCTGGACGGACCGGTCGCGACGATTTCGATGACGTCGGTCTCGCGCACCGGCCGGGCCGCAACCATCGATTGCAGGGCCACGGCCGTAAGCGGCATCGAATCGGGCATTCGTTCTGCAACCTCTGCCGCCATGCTCCGGCTGCGCAGTAGCTCTATGCAGTTGGCGACGTAGTTGCCGTTGGAGCTGTAGATGGGAATCCCGTTGGCGAGGACGCTACCCTCGTCGCGGGGCGTGACCATGAAGGTCGCCCTGGCCTGATAGACCGGCTGGGTGCGGACGATGGACACCGCGGTCAGCCCCAGGACTCCGAAAAACAGACCGATTGCCAGCCATTTCCGGCGGGCGAGCATCCCCAGGTAATCATAGAAGTTCGCTTTGCCGTCGGAAGTTGCGGGTCTGCCCGGCAGACGCCCGTCTGTGAGCCCGGATGCGGGGGCCCCGATTCTGTCGCCGGACTTCGTGTCTGGGCTCACCTTCCGAACCAATTTGCCACTGTCAGAAAGAGGGTAATAAGGCTTGCGGCAGTGGTCAGGACTGCGAGTCCGTCGCGGATGTAGTACCACGGCGAAGAAGGCACGATAACAACATCTCCGGGAGAAAGCCGTACGACCTGCCCGGTGGCCAGCATCGCCTGCAGGTTAATCCTGGTTTGTTTCTTGGTGACCGCCTGGATGAGGACTACCCGCTTCAGGTTTGCGTTGTCCGTCGGCCCACCGCCCGCCGAGAGCAGCTCCAGGAGGTCCGGGGATGCGACGAAGCTGTACGCCCCGGGCGAGCGCACCTGGCCCCAGACATAGTACTTGGAGCCCGTCACCTGAGAAGCGGGCTGAGCCCAAGCCCAGCCGGCGGCCGCGAGCAGCGCGGCAACGAGACAGAGGGAAGACCAGCCTTCGCGGTGCTGACTTCTGATTCTGCCCACTTCCCTCCCCGCCTTCCCTTTTCCACTGCACCGCACTCCATCTTCATCCCTGCAGACTGCAACCCGCGAACTGGTACTCCTGCTCGTTCCCCGTTCATCGTTCATCGTCTGTCGTTCCTCTTTGAGCTGCAACCGGCAGAAACTGGCTAGTGCAAACTCGCCTTTGGGGCGTGCAGCTTTGTGCTGTCCCTGGTTCCTGGGACTTTGCCCTTGCCCCCGGCATGCTCTCGCTGACTGGTCATCGGGACTCGGGGATTGGCCATTCCCTGCGCCGTGCGAACTGGAAACCGACAACTCGCGCGCGGCGCGCGTTGCTCCTCACTTCTTCGGCTCAATCTCGAAATAGGCCGACCGGTGTATCGGGTACGGCCTGCCCTCCGACTCGCCAATGGCGCGGAAGCGCATCTGCCGTCCCGGCACGCCCAACGAGAGCAGGTACTTATATGCAGCATACGCTCTGCGTCCCGACAAGGGGAGGTTGTGTTGAATCGTACCCTCCTCGGACGCGGAACCGGTGACTACGACTTTCACGTCCGGGTGGGCCAGGAGTACCTTGGCGTTCCGGCGCAGGGTTGCGTCGGCCACGGGCGTAATGTCCCATTTGTCCCACTCGAACCAGATGGCGTAGAGCCGGAGTTTCTCTGGGGTCGGCGCGACCGGGTGCCACTCTGGTTCCGGAACAGGCTCGACGTGGTACAGCGGTATTTCGGGCCCGGTGTATTGGAACGCCTTGTCCATCTGGTAGCTGACACCGAGTTCGAGGCGCCCGAACTTCGGGTCATACTCCGTTCCTCTCGCATTGATCAGGCCTTCCATCTTGGTCCACGCAACCACCGCGGAAACCCGGCCGAAATCGGCCTTGATGCCGGTGTTCATGTCGCGGTTGTTCGCCTCGGCGACCACCGCGACGTGCGGGGTTACGTACACTTCCACACCACCGAACAGGGCGATTGCCCACTGGTTGTAATCCTCGAAGAAGATATCGGTGTTTAAATACTCGTTCGGGCCGTCATACCCGGCAAATCGTCCGCGGCCGAGCCCGACGTGGACCCGGGCAAACTCCGTCACCGGGATGCTTGTCACCACAAACGCGGAGAACCTCTCATACGGCCGGATGTACTTGGTGCGGTCTCTGGTCCAGTACTTCCAGTCCGGCCAGGCATTCGCCGAGTCGTGGCCGATCGGAGAAACGTAGTTGTGGAATCCGACATCGTAGACGCCCACCGCCAAGCCGAGACGTCCGGGGTCGCCGCCGAGTATCTGGTACCTCGCGTCCAGAACGTAGTCCGCCAAGGTGTAGGCGGTCACGGCAAAGTCCAGATGTTTGAATGGCGAATAGCGCACGTTGGCGTCGAATTCCACGTAGTCAACGTTCTGACGTGTCTTTGTGAGCGGATACGTCGCGTCGGCCGAGAACGCCAAGGCGCCCGCAGGCAGAACGTCTGCGGTCGGCGTATCAAACAACAGAGTCGGGCTGTTGAACCTGGCCGAAGCCGGACTAACGATTGCCAGCAGGGCGACTGCGACCATCGCCATTGGATACCTGATACTCATGGTTCCTCCTTCACGTCCGTAATCCGTACACCGTAGGCCTCGGGACGCGCTCCGCGTCCACCTTGGCTCTTGGCTTGGCACATCTGGGCCGTGTGACGAGGGCTCGATCCCTTGACAACTGGGCCATTTTCCGCATCTCATGCGCGTTGTTCAGAATTCTACCTTCAGTCTGTTCCTTGTCAAGGTGGCACATGGCGCATTGTGGAACCACAGCGATAATGTCACATGGCAATGCCACAGCGGAAGTGTCATATTGACGGTGTCTTGATGGATAACGTTATGCTGGGTGCATGTCGGAACAAACGTTCTTCTCGGAGCCGGAAGTGAAACGGCTCACGGCTATCCGTCGGACTCTCTCGGGCCTGTCGGCGCGGGCATGGTCGGATTCCAGGCCTCGCGGGCGGGCGTGTCATGTCCCGGATAGTGGTCAAGGGGTATAGGGGTCGAGCGGCCGAGTGGATTCGACTCTGTCACGGCAACACCGGAGACGCCGCGTGCCACGCCTCAGTTAATGCGGACCAGAGCAGTTCGATGACGCGCGGTTCTTCGATGCGTGAGAACATGAAGCCCCTCTTGCCCGCGTCCTTCAGCGACGCGCCGAAGTGGTAGAAGGCGCTGTCATCAACCACAATGAACCGGTCGTGGAAAGCAGAGGTGGTTCGGACTTCCAGACCTCCGTATTGCTCATTGAACTTCTGCGCGGCAAGCCGGAAGGCTGGCTTAGCTTCTCCCGCGAGAACCTTGACCTTGACCTCCGGCGACTTCGCCGAAAGCACGTCGAGAACCTCTCGCCCGAAGTACGTGTCTACGACCCAGACTTCCACCTTCGCACCCTCGACTAGGTCAGCGATGTTTGACATGGCGTCGTAGACTTGCCCCGCGAAGAAAATGCCCTCTTTCGTCGCAGCAAGCGGCACACCTCGCGTCATGGACGGCAGTGCGTGCAGAAGGTGACGGCAGTAGCCGATGTCATCGCGAAGAGCTTCCAGTGAGGTACGGTGGATCGCGCCATCGGTCGACGGGACCGGGTTGCCACGTACGGCGACGTCCCCAAACAACTCAGGCTGCGTCTTACGCAAAGCTCCTACCTCCTGCGCGTAGCCAGCGAATAAATAGGAAACGTCGGTCCATGGGTACCAAGCCCACTTGACCGGACTCGAACGGTCCGACCTGTCCAACCAGCCCCTAACGGCCTGGTCTAGGGCGTACAGTTTCGATGCGGAGACTTCGGTCCTATCCATTGGAGTGGTTGCGGCAACAAGCGGAGGTGGGATTCGGCGTCATTCCGCGCGTTCCGTTTGATGGCAACGAGCGAGGGTTGTACGCCACGCGGGATTATGGGGCAACAGAATATCAAGAGTCAAGTGGGCGCGGGGACGGACGGCGGTCAGGAGTTGACGGAGACGCCGAAGATCGTTGCTGCGATGGCGCGGAGCGTATCGCCGTCGAGGGATTTGGCTTCGTGGAGGTCGATGAGGTCAGATGCCGCCATTTGGAGGGACTTGGCCGAGTAGGTGCGGGAGAGACGACCAAGTTTCTGGGCGAAGTTGAAGTAGGGTATGAACTCGCGGCCCGTGATTCCTCTTGCCTGAAGGAGCGGCCTGAGCCGGCGGGCGATGTCGGCGGCAAGTGCAGCGCCTTCTTTCTGCCGGGCAGCTTGTTCTTTGACCGTGCTGCCGCCGCGGAGCGCGGCTTGGCCTTTCTTGAGTGCCGCTTCGTAGGAGCTGTGCCGGCGCCGCGTGGGTTTGAGCGGGCGTCCCAACTGCTTCGCTTTGGGCATGGCATACCCTTGTTGCTCGAATCGCAGGAAGCAGTCGCCCAGGAGTCCCTGCAGTAGTGTCGGGTCGAGGCCGAGGTTGGCCCATTTGCGGATGGCCAGCTTGATGGCCTGAATCAGTCGCTCGCCGGTTTCGTGCCGGAATGACCCCACCAGCTCGTTCACGTAGCGCCGGTAGATGTTGTTGTACGGCGGCGTCACCCCGGCTTTGTTGATGCGGGCTTGGGTCCGCGCTTTGACCAGCCAGAGTGCCCGGCTCTGGCTCATGCCGTACACATTCAGGGTCCAGGGATACGTTCGGATACGGTCGAATATCGCCTGCGTTTCAGCGGTCAGGGCCATCGGCTCCATCTTGTTCCGGCTCCAAAACGGCGTTGAACGAGGAGGGGGTCGGAGCGAGGTGGCGAAGCGGGCATAACGTCTGTATTATCCACAGCTTGGGGAGCAGGGCAAGTCCTGAAAACCAAGGGTAGGGGTCATGGGGGGAGCTATATCTCCCGGAACGACGCGAGACACGGCCGAAGGGACACCGACCGGCATTTGCAGGGCTACAAGCGGATGAACCACAACGGGAACGACGCGAGGAACGACGGCAGGTACAAGGTCGGAAACAGCGCGAGGCACGGCGAGAGGAACGAGGCAGAGTCCAGCGAGAGGTACAGGCGGAGATACGGGAGAGGATACGAACGGAGATACAGGTCGATATACGGATGAGGATACGAGGAGCGGCACGAGCGGAGATACGACGGGAGGTACGAGGAATGGT
>CAYOCZ010000053.1:0-10656 GCA_964402475.1 uncultured bacterium
AGCGCCGCCAACACAACCCGTAGCACCTACTTGAGTGAAGGGAATACCCCCATGCCACCAAGACACAAAGGCACAAAGAGAACCAGAAGAGAAGAGGGATTTCGGAGTACGCCGTCCGAATCCTCTCGGTTACTTGGTGCCTTTGTGGCGAAATCCGCTTCCGGCCTACAGCTACACCGAGCCGAACGGTGAGGGTGTCAGGGTCAGGACCATGATCAACACCGCGGCCGCGACCAGGCGCCAGTCGACCTTGTTCAGCGGCGTCAAATCGTCCAGCGGCGGCGGGTGCCGCAGTCCGAGCACGATTGCCAGCATCGCCCAGAACGGCCAGCCCAGCCAGAAGAAACCCATCAGGGCGAGCGCAGCGATGACGAACCAGCTCAGCTTCCGCCACCGCTTGCCGAAGATCGCGTAGGCGACGTGTCCGCCGTCGAGCTGCCCGATCGGCAGCAGGTTGAGTGCGGTTACGAACAGCCCAAGCCAGCCTGCGAATGCCACCGGGTGCAGCAACAGGTCTTTGCCCGGCCCGAGCCTGGGGTGCAGCAGTTCCGACATGAACCAGAAGATGAGCGGCGAGCCGAGCTGGATGCCCTGCGACGAGTCGACAGCAACCGGCTTCGACAGGAGCAGGCCGATGAAACAGACCGGCAGGGCGACAAGGAACCCGACCAGCGGCCCGGAAACCCCGACCCGCACCAGCGCGCTCTTGGTCGGGACCGGCGAGTTGATACGAATGAAAGCACCCATCGTGCCAGTCATCGGGTGCGGGACCGGCAGGAAATACGGTAGCGTGGCGTCCACGCCCAGGCGGCGGGCAGTAAGGTAGTGCGCCAGTTCGTGGCTGCCGAGCACGAGAATGATGCTCAGGGAAAACGGCCAGCCGAGCAGCAGCAGGTCGAGTGGATGCCGGAATGGATTTCCGCCTTGGTTGACCGACCCGACCAGCAGGGTCGTGCCGATGGTCAGCACGAACAGGAGCACGTTGATCCACCGCCTGCGTTTGCGCTTCGGCGGAGCGTAGCCGTAGGTTATGGCGTGGCCGTCAGGTGTCCGTTCGAAGTAGGCGATGTTACCGGCCGCCCTGAACACATCCTTGAGCGCGGCCAGGTTCTCGGGCACCGGGTCGTATATGCGCCCGGTTATGCGGTTACCTGTTATCCCCTCAATCCGCATGTACCGGCGCAGTTGGTCCAAGCTGAATCCTCGGACTTGGCCTGCGGCGTCTGTCTCACTTACCATGGTCATTAGACAACCGGGTCAGTCTCAGGGACTCGGACCATGCCGCAATCGGCACTCCGCGGTCCCTCTAGCAGATTCTCGGCAACTGCTGGCCCTCGAGCATTATCAGCGGCCTCAGCGAACCCAATCGGGTCTTGAGCCAGACGCCCTCGGGTTTCTTCACGACCTCGCCGATGCTCGCAGCCTGCCTGCCGAGCCGGTGCTTCCGCATTCCGGCCAGCAGCCTCGCCTCAGCCCTGTGCTCTGCAATCACGACGACCTTGCCTTCATTAGCCATGTAGAACGGGCTCAAGCCCAGCAACTCGGCGACCCCGTGCACGTGGCCGGCTATCGGCAGGGCCGCTTCATCGATGACGAACCCGAGCTTTGTCGCCTCCGCCATCTCGTTGAGGGTGGTGGCGAGCCCGCCGCGAGTCGGGTCTCGCATCAGCTTCACTCCCGGCTTGGCGAGCAGCGGCAGCACTAGACGGTCGAGCGCGGCGCAGTCGCTTTCTGCCCTACCCTTGAACCGGTAGGCGCCGCGCGCTACCGCAATCGCGGCCTCGTGCTCGCCAATCGGGCCGTTGATGAGAATGGCGTCCCCCGGCTTCACCCGCTCCGGCCCCAGGTTCGCACGCGGCAGCAGCGTGCCGATACCGGTGGTGTTGACGTACAATTCCTCTTCCTCTCCCCGCTCAATCACCTTGGTATCACCGGTCACGACCTGAACGCCGGACCCTCGGCATGCCGCCGCAATCGAACGGCAGATGGCCTCGAGCTTCGTCACCTCGAGCCCTTCGCGAATGACAAACGCGAGCGAGATGTAGTGAGGTTTTGCACCCATCACGACCAGGTCATTGACCGTGCCGCAGACTGCAAGCTTGCCGATGTCCCCGCCCAGGAAGAACAGCGGCTGCACGACGTATGAATCGGTGGTCATCGCCGGCTTCCCGCGCAGCTCGGGCAGGATAGCCGCATCCGCGAGCTTCCTGAGCGCCGCGCCGCCGAAGTTCCTGACAAACACGTTCTTTATGAGGCGGTGCATCTTCCGGCCGCCGGCGCCGTGCCCCATCACGATGCGCGGGTCAACGATGTCGCCAACAATCCCCGGCGGGTGGATTTCAGGTTCCGGGGGATTTGTCCTTGGTCCTTTGTCCTTTGTCATTGCGTTCCTACACTCGATCATACTTGTAGTACGCCGCACACGCGCCCTCGGTCGACACCATGCACGGCCCGACCGGCGATTCGGGCGTGCACGCCTTCGCGAACAGCTTGCACTCCGGCGGCACAATCACGCCAAGCATAACGTCTCCGCACCGGCAGGCTGACTTACGATTTGCGGTTGACGATTGACGATTGCGGATTCGGAAACGGCGGCGCGCGTCGAACGCGGCGAACTCCTTCCGGAACGCAAGTCCGCTGCAGGCAATCTGTCCGAGCCCGCGCCACACGGCGTTGCAGGGCTCGAACACGGTGTCCATCACCTGCTTCGCCTTCTCGTTGCCCTCGGGCCTCACGCTCCGCGTATACTGAATCTCCACCTTCGGACGCGGGACATGACCCGAAAACGGGGACTGTACCGCGCGTCCTCGCGCTCCGGGGGACTGTCCCCGTTTTCGCGGAGCGGGGTCGTGTCCCAAGTCCTCCTGCATTCGCCTGAGGAGCATGTAAATCCCCTGCAGGACATCTAGCGCCTCGAACCCGACCACGCAGCTCGGCAGCCGGTACTTGTCGCGCAGGAACTCGTATGGCCGGGAGCCGATGATAGTGGAGACGTGGCCGGGCAGGATGAAGCCGTCCACGTTCACCCGGTCGGAAGACGCGATCGCATCGAGCGCATGCGGGATTGTCTTGAACATCGGCAGCACGGTGAAGTTGCGGACTCCCGATTCCTGCGCCGCAAGCACCGTCGCCGCCACGGTCGGCGCGGTCGTCTCGAATCCCACACCCAGGAAGACGAACTGCCGGTCCGGCGCATCCTCGGCCAGGCGCAGGGCGTCAAGCGCCGAGTATACCACCCGCACGTCCGCGCCCTTCGCCTTCTCCTGCTCCAGCGAAGTCCGTGAGCCCGGCACCCGCATCATGTCACCGAAGGTGACGACCGCAACGTCCGGTTTGCCCGCAATGCCGATTGCCGCGTCAATCTCCGACTGGTCCGTTACGCAGACCGGGCAGCCCGGCCCGGAAAGCAGGCGCAGACGCTGGTCAACCGCGCGCCGGATACCGAAACCGGAGATTGCCATCGTGTGTGTGCCGCAGACCTCCATCAAATTGATTGTCTTCCGGGTCTGACATAGCTCGGCGACGAGACCGTTCACCTTGCCGAGAAGTGCTCGCTCCAGCATGCCCTCGTCCGGCTTCTTCCTCGTCGCTCTGTGCTGCTCGGCTTTCACTGCCTGATTCTATCCGCGCGTCGTCCCGGGTCAACCAACCCGAGCCTGCGTTGGGCGAGATCCTGCTGCCGTAATCGGCTTACTCGACAAGAGCTACCGGCCGCGTCCGAGATGCGGACGCCGTCGATACGCTTCGAGGCAGTTCACGCTGACCCCCCTCAACGACGCAGCTAAGGCCAAACGGTAACGGAATCGCGCAAGCAACGCACTTGCGTGCCTTAGGGGGGGGCAGACCAGTAGGTTCTTCTTGACTTCGGCGGGGGCGGACTAGAATCTAGGCGTTAGCTGGAGATAGCGGAAGATGAATGGACGAGATCACCAGCCAGGCGGCATCCGACGTCTGAATAGCATCGGAGATCGGAGGCCTGAGCCTGTCCGTATCCGCATTCGCGATCCGCGCGCTCGCATCACTCTTACACGAAAACCTAGCCACGCTTTGACGGCTGTGCGGCTCAGTTCCGCAGCGCACTGCTCGTGTATCAGGTGCCCGCTGCTGCGCGCGTGCGCGCGACCTTGCACGACGCAGTTGGGAGGCAGGTCGGCGCGCTCGACGCCGGGGCGCAGACTCCCGGAACGCATCGCATGCGTTGGGACCGCGACACCGAAGGCCGCAAGCTGAGTGCCGGAGCTTACTTCGTGCTGCCTGAAACTGGCACGGAACGAGCTAGGCTGAAAGCGATAGTGAGATAGGTCCGTCATTCGGAGGGGCGGGTCTCCCGCTCCTCCGAGATTGGAGTGCTGTGAAGAAGCTTCTGCTGTTCGTTCCTTTGGCGCTGTGCGCCCAAGTGCAAGTTGACACTGTCATAAGACTTCCGCGTCGTCCGTCTCCAGATTTTTATTTGAGAACGGTAGCATACCTTCCGGAGCTCAATAAGCTCTACGTCGCCTACGACCCCGACCGCTACTACGTCGTTGATTGTTCAACGTACCAGGTGGTGGATTCCATTTGGGCTGATACCTATGGCGGCGCCTACTACGCCTGGAACTGGCGCCGGCTGAAACTCTATGCGCTCAACGCTGCCTACGCGGACAGCACGCTGGTCATTGACGCCGCAGCCGACACGATTATTCGCAGGCTGGGCGTCTATTACAGGATGCCCTCGCAGGTCTATCTCAGTGACGTCGACCGTCTGTACAGGGCGGCGGATGATACCCTGTATGCGTTTGACGGCGCTACCGATTCGGTCGTGCGCCGGAAGACGCTCGGAGGGTCGAACTCGAATGCGGAGTGGGACTCGGCCGGACGGAAGCTCTACGTGGGTCAGGGAACCGACAAGAAGCTCTATGTCTACGACTACGTTGCCGACTCGGTCTTGAAGGTGATTGACGTGAGGAGTGTCACCGGGATGCAGCCCGACGCCCTCCTCTTCAGCTACGCCTGCCACAAGGCCTACCTGGCGCCTTTCCAGATAGAGCCCTGGAATTCGAATGTCGGCATCATTGACACTGAACGCGACACACTGGTCGGCGTGCTGCCCGTGCGGATGTGGGGCGGGCTACATCGCCGGTCGGCGGTCGACGAGCGGGACGGCAAGGTCTATTTCGCTGCCTCCGACGACGACACGCTTTGGGTGGTAGACTGCGCCACGGACTCGGTTCTGAGAAAGGTCGAGCACGGGCAAACAGGAGGTGCGCGGCTCCTGCGCTGGGTGCCGTGGAGCAACCGTCTATATTTCGCCATCAATGTGGGCGGCTCCAGCTATCTCCAGATCCTCGATTGCAGGACCGACACGTTCGTAGGGAGTCAGGTATTGCTCAACAGCGGGAAAATTCAAGACATTCAACTCGACCCGGTCCACCAGCGCATATTCGTTGTCGGTGTGGACACATTTGACATCTACGTACTGCGTGACACCGGCTACGGGGTCGCTGAAGAAAAACCGTCCTTGCCACCCATGGCCTCGGGATTGCACCTGCAGCCCATGCCGGGCTGGTTCGACATCAGGTATTCCATTGCCTTACCATGTCGTGTGGACCTGTCGGTCTACGACCTGATGGGACGGGAGGTCAAGCGTCTGGTCGCCGAGAAACAGCCCGCCGGCCAGCACTCGGTCGTCTGGAACTGCCAGGACCACGACGGAAGATTCGTCGCCCGCGGGGTCTACTTCATCCGCCTCGACACGCCAGCAGTCCGCAACGTGCGGAAGGTCGTCGTCACGCGTTAGGCCGGAGTCGGCGCGGAGCAGAAGCCTCTGGCTGACAATCCCGACTGATGCAGGGTGGCATTTCTGGCGGTTGAACCCGGCCGACGCCACAGGTCGGCGCTTCTTGGTGCAGTCAGGCCAAGGTCGGATGGCTTAAGTAACTGACAAGCAAGCTGTTAGACGCCAGATTGGTCGCGCAAGTGGTCGCTCTGGGCATCGCCTTGGGAACCGTTCCGGGAACGGTTCGGGAGGTGGTTCGGAAGGGCTCTCAGGACTTAGCTTGCGCGGCGATTCTGACGGGCACGGTCGGGGCCCTATCGCAGGCTGATTCGCGGATGCACGTGCAGACCGACGCCTGCGGTGATTGGCGATTGGACAGGGATGGCCATTCGCAGGAGGATGGTCGCGGCGATTTCGGGCTAGATTGAGAATGCGGTCTGCGAGGTGACCTCGAAGGTGACCGCGAGGATGACTTGCGGCTCGAATAGGGGACGTCAGTACGCGCCCGCTGGCTCGGTCAGAACGAGCGGGCCGAGCTTCTGTATCCGCTCGGTGAAAGCCGTCACCGCATCCGCGAACCGCTGCCCCTCGGACGCCGACACCCAGTTGAGTTCCAGCCGTTCCGGCTCGATGCCCAGCCCGGCCAGGAGGTTCTTGAGCAGGAACACGCGCTTCTCGGTCTTGTAGTTGCCGGAAACGTAGTGGCAGTCTCCCGGATGGCACCCGCCGATGAAGACGCCGTCCGCGCCGTCCTTGAACGCCTTGAGGATGAACTGGAGGTCAATCCGCCCCGAGCACATCACACGGATGATCCGCAGGTTGGCCGGGTACTTCATGCGCGAGGTCCCGGCCAGGTCAGCGCCCGCGTAGCAGCACCAGTTACAGGCGAAGCCGACGATTGTGGGGTTGAACTCCGCCATCTAGACCCCCACCTTCTCTTTGACCGGCTCCACTCCCGACTCCCTGCTCCCTGCTCCCTTGCTCAGCAGCGCATCCAGCTGCGCGTCAATCTGGACACTGGTGTAGTGTCTCAGCGTGATGGCCGCGGACGGGCAGGCCGACGGGCAGACCCCGCAGCCCTTGCACAGAATCTGGTTCACGGTCATCACGTGCTTCTGCTCGTCGTAGACCAAAGCCTGGTACGGGCAGAGCGCCTCGCAGATGTGGCAGGACGAGCAGGCCTCTTCCTTGATTTCCGCGACTATCGGGTCGACCTTCACCTTGCCCTTATTGAGCAGGGCGATGGCGGACGACGCCGCGCCCTTGGCCTGCGCCACCGTGTCGGGTATGTCCTTGGGCCCCTGCGCGCACCCGGCCAGGTACACGCCTTCGAGGTTGGTGTCGACCGGCCGGAGCTTGGGATGGGCCTCGAGGAAGAACCGGTCGGACGAAAGCGAGAGCTTGAAGGTCTGGGCCAGTTCCCGGTAGCCTTCGGCCGGAACCAGCCCGACGCCGAGCACGACCATGTCGGTCTCGTGCTCGACGACCTTGCCGAGCAGAGTGTCATCCACCCGCACCACCAGCTTGCCCTTCCGCTTGAATATCTCGGACGGCTTGCCGCACTTGAACTGGACGCCCTCTTCGCGCACCCGGTCGTAGAATTCCTCGAATCCCTTGCCGTAGGCACGGATGTCCATGTAGTAACTCGTGACCTTGGTGTCCGGCATCTTGTCCTTGACCAGGTGGGCCTGCTTGATGATGAACATACAGCAGACCCGCGAGCAGTACTCGTTGCCCACCGCCTTGTCGCGCGAACCGACGCAGTGGATGAACACTACGTCCTTCGGCTCCTCGCCGTCGCTGATGCGGATGATGTGGCCGCTGGTCGGCCCGGCCGCCGAACAGAGGCGCTCGAACTCAAGCGAGGTCAGCACGTCCGGGTACTTGCCATACCCAAACTCGGGCAGGGTCGTGGCGTCAAACACGTCCATCCCGGTCGCGAGCACTATCGCGCCGACGTCGATCTCGCGGTCGACGTCCTTCTGGTCGAAGTCGATGCAATGCTTCTCGCACGCCTGCAGGCACTTGCCGCAGGCCAGCGGCAGGCTGCCGAGGCACTGCTCCTCATTGCGGCAGTACGCGGACGGCACCGCCTGGGGAAACGGCTGGTAGATGGCGGTGCGGGTCGAGAGCCCGAGGTTGAACTCATCCGGGTACCGCTGCGGGCAGGCCTTGGCGCAGTCGCCGCAGGCCGTACACTGGCTCACGTCCACATACCGCGCCTTCTGGTGCACGGTCACCTTGAAGTTGCCGACGAACCCGGCGACCTTCTTCACGGTCGAAAGGGTCAGCAGTTCGATATTGGGATGCCGGGACGCATCGACCATCCTCGGCGTCAGGATGCAGGCCGAGCAGTCGAGCGTCGGGAAGGTCTTGTCGAGCTGGGCCATGTGGCCGCCGAGCGACGGCTCCTTCTCGACCAGGTAGACCTTGTGCCCGGCCTCGGCGATGTCGAGCGCGGCCTGGATGCCCGCAATCCCGCCCCCGACCACCATCACCGCCTTGGTCACGTCCGCGTAACGGTCTTCGAGCGGCTCAAGCAGGGCCGCCCGCGCCACCGCGCTGTGCACCAGGTCTTTTGCCTTCTCGGTCGCCTCGGCCCGATCGGTATGCACCCACGAACACTGTTCGCGGATGTTGCACATCTCGAACAGGTACGGGTTCATGCCCGAGCCGAACACCGCGCCGCGGAAAGTCGGCTCGTGCATCCGGGGCGAGCAGGCCGCAACGACCACGCGGGTCAGGCCCAGTTCCTTGATGTCTTTCTTGATCAGGTCCTGTCCCGGGTCAGAGCACATGTACATGTAGTCACGGCCGATGACGACGTTCGGCAGGGTCATCGCGTACTTGGCCACCGCCTCCACGTCGACGGTCTGGGCGATGTTCACGCCGCAGTGGCAGACATAGACGCCGATTCTCGGACTTCCATCCGTAGATTTCACAGAGTGTACTCCGCGGCCTGCCTGCTTGGTGTGTGGGTTCACGGTCTTCTGTGAAGACGATTCCTTGTCGCTCACGCCTTCATCTCCTTGACCTTCTGGCGCAGCGCCGGCACGACCTTGTGCAGGTCATCGACGATGCCGTAGTGGGCGACCGCGAATATCGGCGCGTTCGGGTCCTTGTTCACGGCGATTATCGTATCTGCGGCCTTCATGCCGGCCAAATGCTGGAACGCGCCCGAGATGCCGAGCGCGATGTACAGCTTCGGCTTGATGGTCTTGCCCGAGGAGCCGACCTGCACTTCCTTGGGCAGCCAGCCCGCGTCAACCACCGGCCGCGACGCCGCGAGCACCGCGCCGATGTCCTGCGCGAACTCGCTTACCAGCGCCATGTTCTTCTCTTCCTTGATGCCGCGGCCGATGCCGACAACAATGGTCGCCTTGGTGATATCGATGCCGGTGGTCGGCACTTCCTCCACGCTCAGGAACTTCGTCTTCGCCCCGGAAACCACGTCTCCCGGGTCCCACTTCTCGATTGTGCCGCCCAGGCTGGCCGGCTCGGGCTTGAAGTTCGACTGCCGGACCATGATGACTGCCGGCTCCGACCCGATCGCCCAGTCCGCGACCAGCTTGCCCGCGTACATGCCCCGGCTGACCGAAAACCCGCTGTCCGCCTTGGTGAATGCGACCGCGTCCGACACGAGGCCGGCGTTCAAAGCGACGGCCAGGCTCGGGCCGAGGTCGGTGCCGAACGCCGAGTTGGCAACCAGGATCGCCCCCGGCTTCCGCTCGGTCGCCAGCTTCACGAGCGCCTTCTGGTACGGCTCGTAATTGAAATCCTTGAATGCCGGGCCTGCGGCATAGACGACGCGGTCGGCCTGCGAGGTCAGGCCGGGCAGCAGCCCGTCGCATCCATCTCCGAACAGAACCGCCTCCACTTTGCCGCCGGCAGGCGCGGCCAGCCTCCGGGCCGCGGTCAGCATCTCAAACGTCACATCCCGTACCGTTCCCTGCCTGTGCTCAACCAGGACCATGATGTCGCTCATCACACTGCTCCTTTCTCTTTCAGCAGTGTGGCCAGCTTGGTCGCCTTTTCCTCAACACTCCCTTCAAACATCTCCGCGGCGGACACCACCTCCGGCACGTACACCTTCAGGAGCTGGGTCTTCGACTCCGGCTTGGCCGGCGCCGCCTGCTCAATCGACTTGGCCCCGGCGCGCTTGATGCCCATGATCGAGGCATAGCGCGGCGTGTTACCGCCGGTCTGGATGGTGACCACGCACGGGGTAGCCAGTTCCTTCACCTCGAGGAATCCGCCCTCAAGTTCGCGCTTCACCACCACCTTGCCGGTCTGAATATCAAGCTTCGTAACATAGGCCGCGTGCGGCAGGCCGAGCAGCTCGGCCAGGGCCGGCCCGACCTGCGAATTGCCGTCGTCCGAGGCGATTGCGCCGGTGACAATCAGGTCAAAGCTCTTGCCCTTGAACCACGCTGCGAGCACCCGCGCCAGCCCCACTCCATCGGCTTCGCCGACGCCCTCGCCATCAATCCTGGCCGCCGCGGTCCCACCCTTGGCCAGGCCCATGCGCAGCACTTCCTCGGCCGGCTTGGGCCCGACCGAGACGAGCGTCACATTGGCGTTGTGCTTCTCCTTGGCCAAGAGTGCCTCTTCGAGCGCGTAGTTGTCCGCCTCATTGATGGTGAACGCCAGCCTATCCTGGACAATGTCCTTGCCGGTGGCATCCACCTTCACCTCGGCCTCAGCGGTATCCGGAACCCGCTTCAGGCAAACCGCAATCTCCACGCTAGCCTCCAATCTCCTGACAAACCGCCGCGAACCGAACTTCGGGCCGTATGCTACCCGCGGTCTCATGCGGCGAGCAAATGATCTCCATTAGTTCAAGTTGAGCGGACTCAGAAGATACCCTAAAACCCCGGCCGGTCAAGCAGATGCCAAGCCTT
>CAYOCZ010000053.1:10756-13011 GCA_964402475.1 uncultured bacterium
CTGCAGACTGGTACCTGGTCACTCGCGTGCAAGCGCGCCGGCGTTCTGCTCGACCAACCGGCACGCCGTAGTCGCCGGTCAGGGGCGCCGGTATGGGCGGGCACACTCCCGACGTACTGCGCGCGCCTCCGGCTACTCGCTCACCGGCACCGTCTTCTCCGCTGTTGCCGTACGCCCGCCATCGTCGGTGACGGTCAGCTTGACCACGAAATCCCCGGGCTCCGGGTAGATGTGGTTTGCGGCGACACCTTCTGCCTCGCCGCCGTCGCCGAATTCCCAGCGATACCCGACCACTGCACCGTCAGAGTCCTTTGACCCACTGGCATCGAACCGAACTCCCTGTCCGGCCTTCAGGGTCTCGGGAGCGACCGCGAAGTCCGCGGTCGGCATGGCATTGGTGCTGATTACCACCCGCTCTGCCGGCGTTGCCGTCGCCTCGTAGAGCACGTACCCGACCACCTCGTAGAGCGCGTCCTTCTTCGCTCCAGAGCTATTCCAGGAGTCGGTGAGCTGCCGGGACCGGCCCGGGGCGAGGTCCTTGAAGTCGTGCCTCAGGCCGGCGACGATCGAATCCCCGACACGCACCTCGAAGACCGACCGGCCGGACAATGACGTCGAGCCGGTGTTGTCGAAGCCGAGCGAGAGTTTCACCGCATCGCCGACTCGGAAGTGCTGAGGGGTAACTTCGAGGCTCGTCAGCTTGCCTTCGGGAATCCCGATGCGCAGGCTGACCTGCTTCCGGTCCACCACGTTCCCTTCGGCGTCGCTGATGGCCACGTCGGCATAGTAGTCGCCGTTCGGGATGCCCCGGGTCGGCAATTCGATGGTAGCGGAGGAAGTGTCCGCCTCGGTCGCCAGAGTCCTTGACGGCAGCTTCTTGACCGTCTCGCCGGTTGAGGCCCTCAGCAGCGACCCACCGACCGTGACGTTCTGGTTGTCGCCGGCGTTCTTCAGTTCGAGCCGGAGCCGGACCATTTCGGCCGGTGCGTAGGAGTGCTTGTCCGCTGTCAACTCCGCCAGCGTGACGGACGACTTGATGTACTCGATGTCGAAGTCGTAGTTGCGGTAGTACGAGACGTTGGTTGTCTTCGGGTCGTAGTCGAAGGGATAGACCGCGACCGCGAGTCGCGAAGTGCCGTCCGGCAGGTCGACGACCCGCCAGCTATGCTTGCGGTTCGGGTACAGCCCGTCCATCATCACGACCGGCTTGGGATTGTACATGTCCATCACGACCGGCGTCAGCCTGAGCCCGGTCGTCTCTTGGGCCCCGGACCGCTCCTTCAAGACGACATCCCGGACGCGCGCGCCTTTCGGGTAGTCCAGGTACTCGACGTAGTACGGAACACGCGGCCGGCCTTCCTCCTCGATGAGCATCTGGCCGCCCGGTATCCGTACGTAGTCGAGGGATTCCTCCGTCACGACTTCATACGCGGGCAGGGACAGCTTCAATTCGGTGGCCGGCTCCTGGCCGAACGCGGGGACGGCGATGAAAAACACAAGGGCCGTCGCAACAAGGTATCTGCTGGTCAGCATGTCTATCCCCCTCCTATTTCGGACAGCCATAGAGATTGTACTCGTAGACGGCCAGTTTGGCGTACTTGTTCCCGAACAGACAGTAGGTGTACTTCGTCCAGAACAGCGCCCGCCCCATCGACCACCCGGCGCTGTGGTACAGGTTCCAGAACGAACCGGACTGCAGGGCCCGGTTGACGTCGTGGCTCGAAACCTCGGTTGCGCCGAGGTAGCCCAGCGCGCCCGTCTGGTTGGTGAACGCCCGGGCGATGCAGTTGTTGTCGGCATAGTTGCCGGTCAGGCACGAGAATGCGGTAATCCAGCATCCGGAACCGAGACTGAGCGAACCCACATCGCCCGACCCGACCACGCTGGCCCATACGTTCACGTTGCCGTGCCCGAAGTAGGAAACCAGCTTCCGGCCCTGGACCACCGACTGCAGCGCGCCCAGTCGCTGCTCGGACGGGAGCAAGCCGATGTGGGCGGCCGCGGCGCTGACCCCCTTCTGCTGAAGAGTGCCGGAGCCGGCCGCGGCTCCGACTAGCATGTCCAGCAGCATCCCGAGCTTGGAGTCGAAACCGCTCACGAGGCACGCCGGAGTGGGCTTGGCGGTAGTCGAGTAGTAGAACGAGCGATGCACCGCGCGCTCGAGTTCGTCGGCGGTCCGCCCCAGCACGCGCCCGACTACAAGGTCCACGATCCAGTCGCCGGTGCAGTCGGAGTAAGGGAAGTCGCTCAGCCTG
>CAYOCZ010000054.1:0-11447 GCA_964402475.1 uncultured bacterium
CAGGAGCCGGACGAGGCGACCGAGAAATCGAAGGAGCTGGTCAGGATGGCGGTGGCCAACTCGCGACTGCTCCGGCCGCTGTCGTCATCGCCGCAAGCCATCGTCCAGAAGGCGCTTGTCATCGGCGGCGGGCTGGCCGGGATGACCTCGGCAATCGCGGTTGCCGACCAGGGATTTGAAACCTTCCTCGTCGAGAAGAGTGACCGACTGGGCGGCAACCTGCTCAACCTGAGATACACCGAGACCGGCGATGACTTGGCCAGCTACGTGGCACGGCTGGAGCAGCGGCTGCGGGCCCACCCGAAGGTCAAGGTCTTCACCGGCGCGGAGCTGACTGCGGTAACCGGCTATGTCGGCAACTACAAGACGACGGTCCAGAGGAAAGGACAAAGGACAAAGGACGAAGGACAAAACCAGGACGGAACTGCGGTCATCGAGCACGGCGTCTTCATCGTTGCCACCGGAGCGGAGGAGTACCGGCCGACCGAATTCCTCTACGGCCGAGACGGGCGGGTGAAGACCCAGACCGAGTTCGAGGCGCTTCTCTACGAGAGTCTGGACAAGGCGAAGGAAATGAAGCACGTAGTGATGATCCAGTGTGTCGGGTCGCGGGAGAAAGAGCATCCATGGTGTTCGCGCATCTGCTGCACCGAGGCGGTGAAGAATGCGCTCCGTTTGAAGAGCATCAACCCGAAGGCGAATGTTTATGTCCTGTACCGCGACATGCGTACCTACGGGTTCAAGGAGAAGCTGTACCGCGATGCGCGCGAGGCGGGGGTGATGTTCGTCAGGTTTGACCCGGAGACGAAGCCGGATGTGAAGACTGCAGACGACAGGCTGCACGTCTCGGTGTATGACCCGGTGCTGCAGCGCCGGCTCGGCATCAACGCCGACCTGCTGGTGCTGTCGGCCGGCGTGGTCCCGGCGAAGTCGAACCAAAAGATCGGGCAATTGCTCAAGGTGCCGCTAAACGAGGACGGCTTCTTCCTCGAAGCGCACATGAAGCTCCGGCCGGTTGATTTCACGACCCGCGGCGTGTTCATGGCCGGTATGGCGCACAGCCCGCGCCGGATACCGGAAACCGTGGCGCAGGCGTACGCGGCCGCGGCGCGCGCCTGCTCGATAATCTCGCACAAGGAGCTTTCGACCGAGGCGGTCGTAGCCGAGGTGAACCCGCGTTGGTGTACGGGCTGCGGCATGTGCGAGGAAATTTGTCAGTACGAGGCGGTGCGGCTCAACCCCGTGACCGGTAAGTCCGAGGTGACGGCGGTGCTGTGCCAGGGCTGCGGCGCGTGCGCGGCCGCCTGCCCGTCGGAGGCAATCAAGCTGAAGGGTTTTGAGGCCAAGAACGTCATTTCGATGGTCGACGCGGCATTGGAAGGGTGTGGAATAAATGGCTAACTACGAACCAAAGATTGTCGGATTTCTCTGCAACTGGTGCACGTACGCGGGCGCGGACCTCGCCGGCACGTCACGCATGCAGTACCCGCCGAATATGCGGCCGATACGGGTGATGTGTTCGGGTGCCGTCGACTCGGTGTACGTCCTGCGCGCCCTGCTCGAGGGCGCGGACGGTGTGTTCATTGGTGGCTGTCACCCCGGCGACTGCCACTATGTCTCGGGCAACTACAAGGCGCGGCGCCGGATGGTGCTGTTCAGCTCGGTGATGCAGTCGCTCGGCCTCGAGTCCGACCGCGTCTGGCTGCGCTGGATTTCCGCGGCCGAGGGCCGGAAGTTCGCCGACACGATTACCGAGATGACCGAGAACCTCCGCAAGAAGGGGCCGAGCGCCTTCAAAGACAAGTGGGAAGTGTGAGGGAACGATGAAGGGAACACTTAAGGTAGACGCGAAGAACCCCGAGGCGGCGATCCGCGGCCTGTTCGCGAAGTGGCTGAAGGAAAGCAGACTCACCGCGGTTCTCACGCCGGCGTATTCGGCAGCCGGCACCGCAACGATGGCGCTGGTCTCCAACCCGGAGAAGCTGGCCGAGGCCGCGCCGCTGATGCCGGCGATGGGCGTCAACTCGGCGTCGATTGTGGCCGAGATTGCCCGCGAGGTTTCCCCGAATGCGAAGGTCGGGTTGTTCCTGCGGCCGTGCGAGCTGCGGGCTGTGGTCGAGTTGATGAAGCTGAAGCAGGTCGTGCCCGACAGCCTCGTGCTCATTGGCGTTGACTGCCCGGGTACGTACAAGGCGGCCGGGTTCCGCGACGTGCGCGGCAAGGACGCGGATTTCGACAACAAGCACGCGCTCGAACAGGCGGGCTATGCCGATAACGTGAACTTCCGGATGGGCTGCCAGCTCTGCGAGTATCCGAAGCCGCTCGTCTTCGACCTGAATGTCGGGTTCATCGGGATGGACGCCGACAAGGAGCTCTGGCTCGAGGCCGCCACTGACAAGGGCAAGGCGCTGCTCGAGGGAGTCGAACTGAAGGCGCAGGACGAACCGGAGAAGCGGAAGAAGGCGCTGGAGGGTCTGAGCGCCGGCCGGAAGGCGAAGACGGCCGCCCGTATCGAGGAACTGGACAAGGCAATGCTGGGCCCGGACAAGCTCGTCGCGTACTTCGCTGACTGCCTCAACTGCCACAACTGCATGAAGGTCTGCCCGGTCTGCTATTGCCGGGAGTGCTTCTTCGATTCCGACACGTTCCAGCGCGACATCGGCGAGCACGTGCGCGTCTCCCTGCGCAAAGGCGCGACCCGGATGCCGTCCGAGACCCTCCTGTTCCATATGACCCGTATGAACCACATGATGGCCTCGTGCGTGCAGTGCGGCATCTGCGAGGACTCGTGTCCGGTGACCATTGGCCTTGCTACTTTGTTCAAGAAGGTTTCGCAGAACGCACAGAAGGAGTTCGACTACGTGTCCGGCCGCAGCCTCGATGAGCCGTTGCCGCTCGCGACGTTCCGCGAGTCGGAATTCCTCAAGGTGGGAGAAGAGTAGTTTTGGCTGAACTCCAGGAACTGCTGGTCAACGACCTCGACACCGAGTTCAAGTACCGGCTGGCCGCGAAATATGGCGACACCGGGTTCATGCACTGTCTTTCCTGCGGGTCGTGCTCGGCCTCCTGCCCGGTCCGGAAGTTGGACGAGAAGTACAACCCGCGTCGAATCATCCGGATGGCGATACTCGGCATGAAGGATGAAGTGTACAAGTCCGAGTTCGTCTGGATGTGCTCGTATCACACGACCTGCCTGAACCGTTGTCCCCAGAAGGTGAACATCGGTGAAGTTGCCGACGTAGTGTCGCGCATGGCCGACGAGGAGCGAAAGCGGCCGGTCAGCCGCAGCGGTAAGGTGACGTCGGAAGAACTGAACCG
Organism: uncultured bacterium; assembly: GCA_964402475.1. GTDB lineage: Bacteria > Hydrothermota > Tepidihabitantia > Tepidihabitantales > Tepidihabitantaceae > UBA2258. The sequence continues at coordinate 3,319 of CAYOCZ010000054.1, forward strand.
GGAGTTCAAGCAGCAGGTGATGAAGGCGGCCGAGAGTGTCTCGGCCTGCTTCATCTGCGGCTCCTGCACCGCGGTTTGCCCGGAGGCGTTATTCGACCCCGAGAAAGACCCGCGGCGGTTCATCCGCAAGGTCAACCTCGGGCTGCGGGACGCCGCGCTCGCCGACGAGTTCAAAGACATCTGCGCGACTCACTACCGCTGTATCTCCCGCTGTCCGCAGGGAGTACAGATTGGCAAGATCATGAACGCCGTCAAGCAGTGCGCGGTCGAAGACGGGTACTCGTATCCAGCGAGTCTGGCCGCCCTGGAGAAAGCAGAGAAAGACGGTGGATGAGGTAGCCGCGGTCGGTCAACGCTTGGAGGACAGCGCTTCGCCGAAGATTGGCGCGGTGCTTGTCGTCGGCGGCGGAATCGGCGGCGTGCAGGCCGCGCTCGACCTTGCCGACTCAGGCTACAAGGTCTACCTGACCGAGCGGGCGCCGGCTATCGGCGGCATGATGGCGATGCTCGACAAGACATTCCCGACCAATGACTGCTCGATGTGCATCCTGTCCCCGAAGTTGGTCGCGGCCGGTCGGCACAAGGACATCGAACTGATGACTCTGACGGAGGTGCTGGGCGTCGAAGGACAGCCGGGCAACTTCAAAGTTCGGCTCAAGCGTCACGCGCGGTCGGTCGACCTGTCCAAGTGCACCGGCTGCGGCGACTGCCTGACCAAGTGCCCGGTCCGGGACCTGCCGAACGAGTTTGAGGGCGGCCTGAGCAAGCGCCGCGCGATTTTCCGGCTGTACGCGCAGGCGGTACCCAACGCGCCGATGATTGACCGCGCCCAGTGCCTGAAGTTCACTAAGGACAAGTGCGGCGCGTGCCAGAAAGCCTGCAAGGCCGGTGCGATTGACTACACGCAGCAGGACGAAGAGGTGACCATCGAGGTCGGCTCGATTGTAGTCGCGGCGGGCTCCAAGATCGCGCCGACCGCGTTGCGGCCGGAGTACGGCCACGGCCGCTACCCGAACGTGGTCACGAGCCTGGAGTTTGAGCGGATCCTCTCCGCGTCCGGGCCCTATTCCGGGTACGTGAAACGACCGTCCGACGGCAAGGTGCCGAAGCGGGTTGCCTGGCTGCAGTGCATCGGCTCGCGCGACGATTCGGTCGAGCGCGGGTACTGCTCGGCGATGTGCTGCATGTACGCGGTGAAGGAAGCCGTCATCACCCGGGAACACGCGAAGGACGTCGAACCGACCATTTTCTACATGGACATGCGCTCCTACGGAAAGGACTTTGACAAGTATGTTGACCGGGCCGAACAGCAGTACGGCGTCAGGTTGGTGCGGGCGCGGGTGCCGGAAGTCCGCGAAGACTCGGAGACGCACAACCTGACCGTCCGCTACGCTGCCGACGCCGGCCGGAAGTCCGAGGAGTTCGATATGGTCGTCTTGTCGTGCGGTTTCGTGCCGCCAGCCGAGCTGGTTGAGCTGTCGAGGCGGCTCGACTTCGACCTCGATCGGTTCGGGTTCGCCCTGACTGACGCCTGGGACCCGACCGCGACGTCGCACGCCGGCATGAGCGTGGCGGGGAGCTTCGCCCAGCCGATGGCGATTCCCGAGGCAGTAACCAGCGCGTCGAGCGCCGCGGCCGCGGCCGAGGAAATCCTAGCCGGCGAGCGCGGCACGTTGATCCGGGTGGTCGAGCCGCCGGCCGAACTGGATGTGCGCGGCGAGGCGCCCCGCATCGGTGTGTTCGTCTGCCACTGCGGCATTAACATCGGCGGCATCGTGCGCGTGCCCGAGGTCGTCGAGTTCGCCCGGGCCCTGCCGCACGTCGTCTACGCCGAGGAGAACCTGTACTCCTGCTCGGGCGACACGCAGGACAAGATAAAGGACCGGATTCGCGAGTACCACCTGAACCGCGTGGTCGTGGCTTCCTGCTCGCCGCGTACCCACGAGCCGCTGTTCCAGGCGACGGTGGCGGAGACTGGCCTGAGTCCGCACCTGTTTGCGATGGCAAACATCCGGGACCAGTGTTCGTGGGTGCACATGAAAGAGCCGGACAAGGCCACCGTGAAGGCGAAAGACCTCGTGAGCATGGCGGTCGCCCGCGCCCTGCGCCTGAAGTCGCTACCCAAGGTGAAGCTACCGGTCACCAGGGCCGGGCTTGTCATCGGCGGCGGGCTGGCCGGGATGACTGCGGCGCTGGCCCTGGCCGGCGAGGGTTTTGATGCGTTCCTGGTCGAGCGCGAACCGGAGCTCGGCGGCAACGCCCGTACGATTGCGAAGACGATCGAGGGCAGCGATGTGGCCGGGCGGCTGAAGGAGCTGGAAGCGAAGCTCAGGCAGCATCCCCGCGTGAGAGTGTTCACTGGGGCGCAGATCAAGGCGATTGACGGGTTCGTCGGGAACTTCCAGACCACGCTAGAAAGAGAGGAAGGAGGAGAGAGGAGAGAGGAGACCCTGGCGCATGGGGTTGTGGTCGTGGCCACCGGAGCGCAGTACCGGACGCCGACCGAGTACTGCTACGGCGGGTCGGACCGCATCGTGTCGCAGAGGGAACTGGAGGAAGCGCTACAGGGGACAAAGGGGCCGGCACTTGATTCCTTGATCCCTCGATTCCTCGATCCCTCTTCTCTTCACTCCGTCGTCATGATTCAATGCGTCGGCTCGCGGGACAAGGACAGGCCCTACTGCTCGCGCATCTGCTGCGCCGAGGCGGTGAAGAACGCCATCGCCCTGAAGGAACTCAGCCCGGAAAGCGACGTTTACGTGCTCTGCCGTGACATCCGCACCTACGGCATGCGCGAGGAGTACTACCGGAAGGCGCGCGAACTTGGCGTGGTGTTTATCCGCTTCACACCTGAGGCGCAGCCCGAGGTGCGGGTTGCGGACGGCCGCCCGGTTGTGAGTGTGCACGACCCGGTCCTGGGCCGGGACATCGAACTCGCGCCCGACTTGCTCGTGCTTTCATCAGGCTTCGTGCCTCAGCCTGGCTCTGAGGAACTGGCCAAGATGCTCAAGGTGCCACTTAACGCCGAGGGATTCTTCCTCGAGGCGCACATGAAGCTCCGGCCGGTGGACTTCGCGACCGAGGGCGTGTTCATGGCCGGGTTGTGTCATTTCCCCAAGTTCATTGACGAGGCCACTGCCCAGGCCCAGGCCGCAGCCAGCCGGGCCGCCACGATTCTCTCCCGCGACACGCTCGAGGCGGAGGCCACGGTAGCCAACGTGGACCCGGCCAAGTGCTCGGCCTGTCACATGTGCGAAGGGCTCTGCGCCTACCGCGCCATCGAAGTGAAGGTCGTGAACGAAAGGACGGGCAAACAGGCCGCGGTCGTCAACGAGGCGCTGTGCAAAGGTTGCGGTGCCTGCGCGGCAAACTGCCGTTCTCTTGCCATCGACATCCGCGGCTTCCAGTCCGAGAGCATCAGCCGCGAAATCGCCGCGCTGCTGGACTAGACCGATGGAAGAATCGAGTATGCCGGAAGCTGCTGCGGCGGATACAACAGCCGGTGGTGCATTCGAGCCGAAGATCGTGGCCTTCCTCTGCAATTGGTGTTCGTACGCCGGCGCCGACCTTGCCGGCATTTCGCGCATCCAGTACCCACCCAGCATCCGGGTCATTCGCGTCCCGTGCTCCGGTCGGGTTGACCCTTTCTATATCCTCAAGGCGCTCCAGAAGGGCGCGGATGGCGTACTCGTTTCCGGCTGCCACCCCGGCGACTGCCACTACCTGACCGGCAACTATGTTGCCCGGCGCCGGTTCGCCGTGCTCAATGACCTGCTGGAGTTCGCCGGCATCGACCCGGGCCGGGTCAGCTTCTCCTGGGTTTCTGCCGCCGAAGGCGAACGGTTCGCCGAGGTCGTGCGCGACGTCACCGAGCAGGTACGTCAATTGGGGCCGAACAAGAAACTGCTGAAGGACACAATCGCGTGAGCCGCGAGGACCAACTCCGCAAACGGGCAAAGGAGCTTCTGGCCAACAAGGAAGTCGCGATGGTTCTCGGCTATCGTGCCGGCAAACGTCCCGGCAGGGCCACGCCCGCATTCGTCACTCGGCCGGAAGACGCCGACATCCTCATTTTCGACGACCGCTGCGGCATGAACCTTGCCGCCTACCTGCCGCGCGTGAAGCACCGGGGCAGGATTGCCGTCGTCGCCAAGGGCTGTGACTCGCGTTCGATCGTCACACTGCTCAAAGAGAGACAGGTCGATCGCAGCCAGTTTTTCATCCTCGGTGTCGGCTGTGAAGGCGTGAAAGAGAACGGCCGGCTCAGCGATTCCTGCACGACCTGCGCGTACCCGAACCCGGTCATCTGCGACGAGATGGTCGGAGAGAAGGTCGCCGAGCGCGAGCCCGCGCCCGACCCGCTGGCCGACTTCGAGAAACTCTCATCGGACCAGCGCTGGCAGGTGCTGATGGACGACGTCTCCCGCTGCATCCGCTGCTATGCCTGCCGCCAGGTCTGTCCGAACTGCTATTGTCCTACCTGCTTTGTCGACGCCAACAGCCCACAGTGGGTCGGCAAGACCACCGCCGGTTCGGACAACATGATGTTCCACCTGATGCGGGCGATGCACATGGCTGGCCGCTGCGTCGAATGCGGTGCGTGCAGTCGCGGCTGCCCGATGGGCATCGACCTGATGAAGTTCAACCGCAAGGTGGCACGGGTCGTGAGAGAGCGGTTCGGCGCGGTCGCAGGATTGGACCCCGATCAACCGCCGGCGCTGGCTGCCTTTGACCCAAACGACAAACAGGAGTTCATCCGGTGAAGCCGCGGGTTGTTTCTGCGGAAGCGCTGACCAGGCTCGTGACTGGCTGGGCAAAGAACGCCGCAGTCTATGCCCCGGTCAAGGTTAAAGACTGGACCGAGTTCCGCCGCATCTCGACACTGGCCGAAGCCGACCTGACTCGGGTGAACACCAAACTCTCGGTCCGGGGCCTGTTATTCCCTCAGTGTGAGACCATGTTCCGGTTTGAGGCGGCCCGGCCGGACAAGCCACAGGAAGCCGACCAGCCTGAGGCGCAGGTCATCCTTGGCGTCCGTCCCTGCGATGCGGCGGGCATCGCCGTGCTCGACAAGTTCTTTGCCGGCCAGGGTGAGACCGATACGTTCTACCAGCGACGCCGAGAGGAGACGACGCTGGTCGGCCTGGCCTGCCCGAGCCCGGCCGACACCTGCTTCTGCTCCGCGGTCGGGGGCTCGCCGGCCGGAACGCGCGGGCTCGACCTTCTGCTTACCGACATCGGCGGTCGGTACCTGGTCGAGCCACTTACCGATAGCGGCGAGTCAGCGGTGAAAGACCTGCCCGAGGCTGCTGCCGCCGACTTTGCGAAGAAGAAGGAAATCGCCGACCGTGCTGCCGCTGCCATCACCCTGCGCATCGACACGGCCGGGCTCAAAGGACTGCTCGATTCGGCCGACAGTCACCCGGTCTGGGAAGACCTCAGCCTCGCCTGTGTCAATTGCGGCGCCTGCACATTCGTCTGTCCCACCTGCCACTGTTTCGACATAACGGACGAAACGCGCAAAGGCAAGGGCGCGCGCCTCCGGGTCTGGGATACGTGCCAGTTCTGCCTTTACTCACAGCACGCCTCCGGCCATAACCCGCGGCAGACCCATGTTTCCCGGTTCCGCAACCGGACGATGGACAAATTTAAGTACACCGTCGATATGGTCGGCGAAGTCTCGTGCGTCGGCTGCGGCAGGTGCATCCGCGAGTGCCCGGCCGCGGTTGACATTCGAGAAACCGTCGAGACGCTGGCCATGAGACTCAAGGAGTAATTTGACGTGACTTCAGACTGCAGATTGCAGACTACAAATTGCAGAATGAAGCTGCGGCAGGAACTGGAGCAGAGACTGCTGGCCTTCGCTGCTCAATGCATGAAGCTGACTGGACGCCTGAGTAGAACCGTCGAAGGGCGATACGTATCCGGGCAGCTGATGCGGTCGAGCGCGTCGGCGGGAGCGAACTACCAGGAGGCTTGCGCAGCCGAGAGCAGGGCGGACTTCGTCCACAAGCTGCGGATAGTCCTCAAAGAACTGAGGGAATCCGAGTACTGGCTCAAGCTGATGCGCTGCGGCGCCATCATTCCGGAATCAGCATCAGCTCCGCTGCTGACTGAGGCCGAGCAATTGGTGAGGATCCTCGCCAAGTCTGTGATCACTGCGAAGTCGAGGTCCTGATGAATTTGAGATTTGATGTCTGCAATCTGCAATCTGAATTGGCGGGCCATGAGTAATCCCTATTTGCCCATTCCGGTCAAGGTTGAGCGCATCACTGTAGAGAATGACGCCCGTGACCTCAAGACCTTTGACCTGTCGTTCACCGATCCCGAGGCGCGCAAGTCATTCCAGTTCGCGCCTGGTCAGTTCGGCTTCCTGTCAATAATGGGAGCGGGCGAGGCGCCCTTCGGCATCGCTTCGGCTCCGTCTGAGGAACTGGTCAAGTATACGGTCAAGCGTGTCGGCACTTTCACGACCTCGCTCCACGAACTCGAGCCGGGCGCAGCCATAGGCATGCGCGGTCCCTGGGGCAACTCCTACCCCTTTGACCGGATGAAAGGGAAGGACGTCGTTATCGTCTCAGGCGGCTTCTCGTTCACGACGCTCCGCTCCACCATCGTCTACCTGCTCGACCCAGCCCGCCGGTCCCAATTCGGCAAGGTCACCGCAATCTATGGCGCCCGTTCGCCGGGCGAGTTGCTCTACAAGGACGAGATCAAAGCCTGGGAGGCAAGCTCGGACCTGAGCCTGCATCTCTGCGTGGACCGGCTTGCCGGCGCATCCTGGCCCGGGACCGAAGGCCTGGTGCCGAACGTGCTCGAGCGGGTCGCGCCGTCAGCCGCGAATGCCGTTGCGCTGGTCTGCGGCCCGCCCATCATGATTCGATTCACCCACCCGGTGCTGGAGAAACTCGGGTTCAAGCCGGACGACGTCTTCCTTTCTCTTGAGAACCGGATGAAGTGTGGCATCGGGAAGTGCGGCCACTGCAACATCGGTCCCAAGTACGTCTGCAAAGACGGACCGGTTTTCAGCTATCAGGAACTGCTCCGGCTGCCGCCGGAGTACTAGTTTTCCTTCGAGGTCAACCAGCACATTTCCCGTGAGACCGTCGCGCTGCGGGACTGAGCAGCGCGGGCAGACCACATCACCTTGCGGCAGCCTTTGGGCCGCCTCTGCATTCCAAGTGCGGCGGATAGGAATTGAGGGCTGCCGGCAGGGACGGCAGCCCTCGTAGGAGGCAGCAGAACCAGGCTTGGTCAGGATTCCGGGCCTACCAATGGTGGTTGCAGTCCCGACACGTCACGCCTGAGGCCTCGGTCATCGTGCCGTCGCAGGGAGGGATTCCGAGACCTTCGGATGAGCAAGGAGTGTCAAGGCGATTCGGAAATCAAAAAAAAGAGGGGGGGGGGTAAGTCATTATTCGTCAAGATGTTACGGTGGCATCTTGTCCGGGTCTGTTGTTGACAGGGAAGGAAGACAGGGCTAAACTCGGGCGTTGGCGCCGGTATGGGACGGCGCGGGCCGCCTGACGGCGCTGACTGACCGTGAAAGTCAGAACTCTGCCGGAGGTCGAGTGCTTGGTGACCATAGTCAGGACCGGTATCTCACGTCTTCCGACAATCGGGTTAGGAGCCCAAAGGACACCTGTGCGCTATCGCGCCAGGCCTTGTCGTGGTCGCCAGTGCACACGCCTTCGGCGGATTCACCACATCGTAGGAGGAGGCAACCATGAGAACTCCAGCCCTGACATTCTGCCTGTGCGTTCTACTGGCCGGCACCGCGCTGGCTCAGGATTCGCTCTACGTCCGGCGCGTCGGCAGATGGGGCGCGGTCGATCTCTTGGGCGTGGCCGTAATGGGGGGTCGGGTTGTTCCAGGAACAGGGGCGGCTGCTGTTGGTTGGCCTGTTGCAGAGGTTGGAACGAGCCCCGTTGCGGCAGCAGGAACGGGTGCTGTTGCAGGGCCTGGTGCCGGCGCAGGTGCAAGGGCGGTCACGGCAGCAGGCACGGCGGTGGCTGCGATGCGAGGGACGCGTGCGGCTCAAGGTGCGGGTGCAGCGCGGGGAGCAGGCGCTGTTGCGGTGCGATGGGCGGGTACAGACACGAGGGCCGGGCATGGGGCTAGAGCGAGAG
>CAYOCZ010000054.1:11547-12916 GCA_964402475.1 uncultured bacterium
GGCACTGGGCCAACCGTCCGGGGAACGGCCTCCCCGAAAAGCGATAGAGCGATAAGCGATGAACGATGAATGGCTTAGGAGAACGAAGCACTGCCCGACAGGGACGGCCGCGGCCAACGATGTACGATGTACCAGAGAACGAGCTGTGTTACGTTTGAGGCTCGTGACTTCTCTAATGGGCGGTGAAGGAAGTAGTACTGCGAGTCAGAGGTCAGATTGCGGGCGCGGCGGAGGCGCGGGAGGCAAAGCCAGGATGTGAGGATGAAGGCGGAAGGACGAAAGGCACTACATGGCTGCGCCGCAAGTTCCCAGTCTGCGGCAATCTATATCTAGTGGTCGGACGCGGTCGGAGCCACAATTCTTCCGGCCAGTGGGCGGCCCACAGGCCGCCCCCGGGGCTACATCTCGCGACATGACGTGAGAATCACCAAGTCAGACAACGACCTATACTTCGAGCCATCCGGCGAGCGTAACAACGTCGGGTTCGGCTTCTCGAACGGCTTCTGGAGCGACTTCTCGAACAGCGCGCGGAACAGCGCCGGAAACAAGGTAGAGTTCAGGTTAAGGTAGAGGTTGAGATAAGGGACAGGATTCAGGCGAGGACGCACGCCGCGACACGGCTCAGGACGCCTTTGTCGCAACTTCCTGTTGAACTTCCTAACGTACTTCGCGGTGCGCAAGCGCGGCTTCGTCGCGAGAGTCCCGGCTCAAAGTCCCGCGAGTTTGCAGTCAATGAGGAAACGGTCCTGGCATCGGCTCCTGGGGCGAATGCCACTGCGATTCTGCGACCGGTTTGGACGGAGATTCGCTCTTTGATTCTCACGGCCTCCTGCTTTCTGGTTGGCAAGGCGACTGTGTAGGGGACTGCGACGGCGGTTCCTTAGGCGACTTGCAGAGGGACTTGCGAGGAGACTCTGACCGCGCCTCGCGCCGCGATTGGTGCGGTGACTATGCGAGCTTTGACGCGGACTAGAACTGGTCTACCGGGGGCTGGAAAAAGTGGGGGCCGACGACCGACCGGAACGTGGGGCGGGCGAGGGATTTGACCATCAGGCAGGCGTAGGTCTCGCGCCGGAAGCGCGCGCCGCGTTCCTTGTAGATTTCTCTGAGAATCGGGTCGCGAACGAAGTCGTCGACGAGCCCGCCGCGGGTCGCGGCGATGATCCGGTCGAGCAGGCGCACGTATGCGGCCCGGTTGTGGCAGATGAACTCGTAGATGCGCCGGCCAAAGGAATCCGGCTCGGTGAACGCGTAGCCGTCACGGTCGATGAAGACACCGTCGAGTTTCTGAGGCTTCTTCACTACCTGGCCCCGGACGGGCAGGGGTTCTACGACAAGGGAACGGAAGAGGTCGTCGAGCTGAAAGGAA
>CAYOCZ010000055.1:0-7369 GCA_964402475.1 uncultured bacterium
TAACCTTCAGCAGACGAAAGCGAGGCAGTAACGCACGGCTTGACACCTAAGCCAGCAATGTGTCCCCGAAATCCCGGTGCCAGTTTGCCACCGACGATGCGTTCACGGCCCTGGCTGAACTCGACGCGCAAGGCAGGAAGTTCGACCTCATCAATCTTGACCCGCCCGCGTTCATCAAGGCGCAGAAAGACAAGAACGCCGGGATGCGCGGGTATCGGCAAATCAATGGGCTGGCGATGAAGCTGCTGCCCGCAGGCGGCATCCTCGTATCGTCATCCTGCTCGCACTACCTGTTCTGGCAGGACATGCTCGACATGCTGGTGGCCGCGGCACAAGACGTCGGCCGCGAGTTCACCATTCTCGACCGCACAACCCAGGGTCCGGACCACCCGGTTCTGCTCTCGCTGCCCGAGTCCGAATACCTGCGCGGCTTCATACTGCAAGTCAGCTGACGGCCGCAAGCCGGCAGGCGCAAGCCCAAGCGCAAGTCACCCGGAAAGTCATACTCACACCCATAGACGAGAGTAGCCAGTGGGCAGACTCGCTGGTCGGTCGGTTTGGGCTACCCCCTTGTCGGAGAGTCTGAGCGTCGGCCGACGGCCGACTGTAAGTCATGGTATCACAGCACGTTGGGAGAGCAGATGGAGAGAGATTTTTCTTGACATTATCTCTACGAGACTAAACTGTAGGTGAGCGATGACCACAGAAGGGTTGTGCCATCGCCCTGCTGGCGCCAAGCAAACGAACCGCACGCACCAGTGGCGCGCTGGTGCAACGACAACGAACTTGAAGGAGGTTCGAATGTCACATCATAGACTGCTGCCGGCGCTTTGAGCGCTGGCAATCGTAATGCTGGTTGGATGCAACCAGCCCATCGGTCTATCCAGCAACGATGTCCGCGCTGCCACGACCCAGGAGACGTACTGCGATGTTGCTGCAGATACGTTGTTGACCGGCCATGTCGACTGGTATCAGACAGGTCAGATAAACGAGGACTACGTCACATCCTTTGACGTGATCAGGCGTGGCTACACTGACAGTGCTGGCGTTGCCTGGCCGCGCATGAACGGGTTCTGCACGTTCGTGGTGCCGAGCTTCGAAGCTGACACCGAAGAGGCCCCCGTGTTGTGCTCGCTCGTTTACTATCAGAGCGCGCACAACGGCTCTGCAGACTTGCGCGTCAGTTGGCTGGACCAGATCATAACTGGGCCCTATGACTATGAGGAGGTGTTCTGGAATGCGTGGGGCAGCTCCTACATCATCGCAGAGGCTTCTTCCCAGGGCGAGGGCCGGCACGCCCTCCTGCTCTCTGATGCGGCAGCCGACTCAATCACTGCCCTTGGAGCCCGCGGCGGCGGGAGTGCCTACATCACGGGCTGGACGTACCGCGGTTCTTCCAGCGGCACCTATGCCGATGTCATCGCGCGCGGTGATTCAGCGCCTCGCATCAAGATCATATACGACGACGGCCAGTGACCGGTTCGGCTAAGAGCCACTCCACGTGCGGTCGCGATCCAAGCGACCGCACGTGGAGTGGCTGCCGAGCGCCGGTGACCATCTTCGTATTCTGTGTGCAATTCCTTGATCTCGGGCTTGTGCTTTTCGATAGGGGGCAACTATGAGAGCATCGGAGTCTGCATTCTGTCTGGTCCTGCTCCTGGCCGGCGCTGCGCCGGCCGCGGATTCGCTCAATGTCCGGCTCGTCGGGTTTTGCCCTACTCCGGACTGGGCCCTTGGCGTGGCCGTGAGCGGGGATTATGCCTACGTCGCGGCCTTCCAAAGCGGGCTGCGGGTCATATCAGTCGCCGACCCGGCGCATCCGGTCGAGGTAGGGCATCTGGGCGCGCCGGGCAACCAGCAGCGGAGTGTGGAAGTGATTGATGACCTCGCATACGTCGCGGACTGTAATTCCTCTCTGCGTGTCATCTCGGTTGCAGACCCAGCGAATCCGGTTGAGGTCGGGTACTATGCCGCGCCTGATCGGGCCTTGGGCGTCACGGTGAGCGGCAACTATGCCTATGTGGCGGATGATGATTCCGGCCTGCGGGTCGTCTCGGTGGCCGACCCGGCGCATCCGGCAGAGGTCGGACACTACTCCGGAGTGCGCGGCGCCTACGATGTGGTTGTGGTTGGGGACTACGCCTACGTCGCGGACAACGGCAACGGGTTGTGCATTGTCTCGGTGGTCGACCCGGCGAATCCGATTGAGGTCGGGCGCTACGTCGGGACGGGCGGTGCCCTCGGCGTGGCGGTGGCTGGGAACTACGCCTATCTCGCGGCGGGGTCTTCCGGTTTGCGGGTTGACTCTGTCACTGACCCGACACATCCAGTCGAAGTTGGGTATTGTGATGCGATGGGCTCGGCCAATGACGTGAAGGTGATAGGGGACTATGCCCATATAGCATCTTGGAACGGCGCAGGGTACAGCGTCATCTCGGTTGCCGACCCGGCGCATCCAGTCGAAGTCGGCCACTACGGCGTCGGCAACTCCAGTTCCGTGGCGCTATGCGGTGGCTACGCATATGTCGCGGGCAACTCGGGAGTGTCTGTCCTGCAGTTCTACGGCGCGGGAGTTGAGGAAAGCAGCAAGCCACAGTCCGTAAGCGTCAAGCCAAGACCGACAATCGTGCGTGGAGTGCTGCTCCTACCGGGCGACCGAGGACCGGGGACCGGAGACCGGGCAGCGCTCCTCGACATCGCGGGCCGCGGGGTGATGAGGCTGAAGCCTGGCGCGAATGATGTCAGTCGGCTGGCGCCGGGAGTGTACTTCCTACGTGAAGATCCACAAGTCGCAAGCCTCAAGCTACAAGCTGTCCAAAAGGTCGTCGTTGCGAAGTAGGAGGCGACCATGAGGGTATCAATGCTCGCATTCTGTCTAAGCCTGCTGGTGAGCGTCGCGCCGGCTGCTGATTCGCTCAACGTTCGGATGGTAGGCAACTGGCCACTTGGACCAGCGAGGGCGGTGGCGCTTGACTCGGCGCGGAACCTGGCCTTCCTGGGCGCCGGCGGCGGAATCTGCGTGCTGGACGTCAGCGTGCCGGGCTCTCCGGTCAAGCTATCCGAAGTCGGAACGAGTAACACGGTGCTGGGTCTCTGCTACTTGGACAGTCTTCTGTACGTCGCGGATAACGGCGACGGGTTGTTGGTCATCTCGGTTGCGGACGCGACGAACCCAGAGGTCATCGGGCGTTGTGCGACGCCGGGCAATGCCCGGGGCGTTGCCGCAAGTGGCGAGTATGCCTACGTCGCGGATGACACCTTCGGGCTGCGGGTCATATCAGTCGCCGACCCGGCGCATCCGGTCGAGGTCGGATACTGCATAACGCCTGACGATGCCTATGGCGTGGCCGTCAGCGGGGACTATGCCTACGTGGCGGCCTTCCATGCCGGTCTGCGCGTCATTTCCGTTGCCGACCCGGCGCATCCGGTCGAAGTCGGGTACTGCGACACGCCGTTCCGCGCCTACGACGTAGCCGTGAGCGGGGACTACGCTTACGTCGCTGATCATGCCGCCGGGTTGCGGGTCATTTCGGTTGTCGACCCGACGAATCCGACTGAGGTCGCGTCACGCGGCACGGCGGACTACGTCCGTGGCGTGGCCGTCAACGGGGAATACGTCTACCTAGCTGATAACGCGGCCGGGTTGCGGGTCTTCTGGGTCGGCGACCCGGTACGCCCGATGGAAGTCGGGTATTGCAGCGTATCGGGCGCGGCCAAAAGCGTGGCCGTGAGCGGGGGCTATGCCTATGTCACGGATGGTAGCTTGCGGGTCATCTCGGTTTCCGACCCGTTTTGGCCGGCTGAAGTCGGGCACTTCGACGCGCCGGGCAGCGCCGCTGACGTGGTCGTGAGCGGTGGATATGCCTACATGGCGGCCGGCGGATTGTGGGTCGTTTCGGTCGCGGACCCGGCAAATCCGGTTGATGTCGGGCATTGCGGGATACCGGGCGGTGCCCGCTGCGTGACCGTGAGTGGTGACTACGCCTATGTGGCGGCCGGTGATTCCGGTTTGAGGGTGGTCTCGGTCTCTGACCCGACTCATCCGACTGAAGTCGGGCATTGCGACACGCCGGACCGAGCGTTTGGCGTGGCCGTGAACGGTGACTACGCCTACGTGGCGGCCTCGAATTCGGGATTGCGGGTCATCTCAGTTTCGGACCCGGCGCACCCGGTGGAAGTTGGTCGCTGCGATTCTCTGAGTGCGAATCATGTTGCCGTGAGCGGAGACTATGCCTACGTCGGCGGCTACGATGATCTGGGTATTATCTCGATTACCGACCCGGCGAATCCCGCTCTAATCACCAACTACTGGGTGACAAACGCACACGGCGTGACCGTGAGTGGGTACTATGCCTATGTCACATCTGACCCCTACTATCTGCTGGTCATCCGGGTTGCCAACCCGGCACGTCCGGTTGAGGTCGGGCGGTGCAAGATAGCCGCCACCAAGGGAGTGGCCGTGAGCGACGGCTATGCCTACGTTGCGGCCGATGGGGTCGGATTGTGGGTCATCTCGGTTGTCGACCCGTCGAATCCAGATACGGCTGGCTACTACGGCGTGCCGGGGCAGGCCAATGGGGTCGCCGTGAGCGGAGACTGTGCCTACGTCGCGTATGGCGAGATGGGACTGCAGATATTTCAGTACTCCGGCAGCGGAGTCGGGGAAACGCCGAGCGTGGAAGTGAGGACTGCGAAACCGATGCCGACAGTCGTGCGCGGGGTGCTGAGACTGGGAGACGGGGGACGGATGACCGGAGACGGTGCAGAGTTGCTCGACGTCAGCGGGCGGAAGGTACTCAACCTGAAACCGGGCGCGAATGATGTGAGCAAGCTGAGCCCGGGGGTGTACTTTGTCCGGCAAGCCCAAGCTCAAGCACAAGCTGTCCGCAAAGTCGTCATTGCTGAGTAGGAGATAGCGATGAGAGCACCAGTGCTCGCGTCCTGCCTTTTCCTGGCCGCACTGCTGATTGGCAAGGCGCCGGCAGCCGATTCGCTCAACGTCCGGCTGATCGGCGGCTGCGGCTTGCCTAGTGAGGCCTACGACTTGGGCATGAGCATGAACTATGCCTATGTTGCTGATGGTGATTCCGGCCTGCGGGTAGTTTCCGTTGTCGACCCGACGCAGCCGGCTGAAGTCGGGTACTGCGATACCCCGGGCTGGGCGCGTGGCGTGGCCGTGAGCGGGTACTATGTCTACGTTGCGGACTACGACTCCGGGTTACGCGTCATCTCGGTTGCGGACCCGGCACACCCGATGGTTGTCGGGCACTGCGACACACCAGGCCGGGCCCTGGGCGTCACGGTGAGCGGCAGCTATGCGTATGTGGCGGATGGTGATTCCGGCCTGCGGGTCATCTCGGTTGCCGACCCGGCGCATCCGACAGAAGTCGGATTCTGTGGTACGTCCTTCCCTGCGAATGCGGTGACAGTCGCTGGGAATTACGCCTACATGGCGGATGACCGCGGCGGACTACTGGTTGTTTCGGTTGCCGACCCGGCGAACCCAGCTACGGTCGGTGGTTACGCTATCATTGGTGCCTCAGCCCTTGGCGTGACAGTGAATGGAGACTATGCATATGTCGCGTTCAGCGATAGCGGGCTGCATATCTTCAGAGTTTCTGACCCGACACACCTGCTTCACCTCGGGCAGTGTGGAGACTACCGGTGGGTCTGGGACGTGGCATTGAGTGGTGGCAACGCTTATCTCGCGACTGATGAGGCCGGCCTGCGGGTCATCTCGGTTGCCGACCCGGCGCATCCAGTTGAGGTTGGTCACTATGACATGCCGGGGTGGGCCAATGGCGTGACTGTGAGCGGCGGCTACGTCTATGTCGCGTATGGCGACAGAGGGCTGCAAATATTCCAGTACTATGGCGTCGGAGTCGAGGAAAGTCCCAAGCCGCAGGCCCCAAGCCGCAACTCGGTCGCGACGGTAATCCGCCGCCTGCCGGAAGGCGCGACGGCATTCGACGCTCTGGGCAGGCGCGTGCTGAATCCGAAGGCCGGTATCTGCTTCGTGCGTCAGGCGTCAGCCGCAGAGCGCGGGGCGTCGGCTGTCAGCAAGGTCGTCGTGACGAGGTAGGGGACACACAGAATACAGACGACAGTAGACAGGCCGGGGCGGGCGTGAGCCCGCCCCATTGGGAAAACATTTCACAAGTCTGTCGGGCTGTGGCAGGGCGTTCTCGTGCGGGAAACGGAAAACGCAAGTCTGGCCGGAGCTGGAGACTGACGGCACGCCCGCGTCGGGGTCTTGCTCACGTATCTCACGGCACATTAGCATTTAGCGCGCATCCCCGGTTCTGCCGCGACTAGCTTGGGGGGCATGCCCCGGGCTTGCCCCGGGATAGTACCCAGAGTGGCCCGCGCTGTTCTCCCCGAACACATCCGCCAGGTCCTCC
Source organism: uncultured bacterium (assembly GCA_964402475.1). Lineage (GTDB taxonomy): Bacteria > Hydrothermota > Tepidihabitantia > Tepidihabitantales > Tepidihabitantaceae > UBA2258. The sequence continues at coordinate 6,402 of CAYOCZ010000055.1, forward strand.
TGGAAGCCCCTTCCGGTGTTCTCGCCGCGTTTGACCGAACACCCAAGGCAGCAGCTATCCGTGCGAACGCCGCTCAGATTTCCCGCTCGGCCACCGGCCAAGCCGAAGCAGGATGGGCCGCATGGATGAGTGACGCCGTGAGACGGAAGACACGCCACAGGTCGCGCCGGGCGAGGGCTCGCGGCCCCCGCAGCCACTAAATGGGGACGCTACCCATTTTGACTGTTTACCTACCTAAGTGCCAGCTTTGTGGCGCGTTACGCGCAAGGAATGGTTGGAATCGACACTCCGGAAGTCACCGAGGGAACCGTCCCGGGAACGGTTCCCGGGGTGGTTCGGACCGTGGCTCTGGACGCGACTTGGGGCGCGAATCTGGCCGCGAAGTCCATGGCGACTCGGTTTGCGGTTGGCGAATCCAATTCCATGGCGACTTGCCAGTCGAGTCGCAGGGCGATTGGTGAAGTCTCTGCCGAGGGGACTTGCCAGGCCTCTTGCAGGGCCTCTCGCGGTTTGACTTGCGGGCCGGTTTCTGCTGTGGTTTGCACGGTGACTTCCAGCGCGATTTGCGAAAGTGAGTGTAGTCCTTCGCGCAGGCTTGGGACACGATTTCGTGCGAAATCAGTGGTGGTCCCATAGCGACGCGAAGCGGGGACAGTCCCTCAGAGTCGCAGAGGGCCCTGCGAAGTGACAGTCCCCGTTTCGCGTCAACTCAGCGCGGTACAGTCCCCGTTTTCGTGGTTATGTCTTGCGGCCCAGATCTCCTCACCCCGACCCTCTCCTCAAAGAGGAGAGGGAGGGGCAAGAGACGTGAAAGGCAGAGCGGCGGGCTAGGGCCCGCCGCTGAGAGTTGGGTTGCCGCAGGCTAGATCTTGAGGAAGGTGCTTCCTTTGGCTTTGCAGATGGGGCACTGGTCGGGTGCCGAATCGTACACGGTGTTGCCGCAGACGGGGCAGACGTAGACATCGCGT
>CAYOCZ010000055.1:7469-12670 GCA_964402475.1 uncultured bacterium
GCTACCTCGGGGAAGCCATCCTGGCCTGCCTTCTTCGCGAAGGCTAGGTACTTGCGGTTGGCCTGGCTCTCGCCGGCGAAAGCAGCCTGGAGGTTATCTATCGTCGTAGGCATGGTAGTTCCTTTCTATTTGTCTTTGATTTGTTCCAGCAGTTCCCGCGCCTCGGGCTTGTCGTCTAGTTCGGCGTCGGCCGGATACCTGGCGTCAGTGGTCGCGAGCAGGGAATCGAGCTGGGCGCGGGCGGCAACCCAGCGTTTCTGTTTGACGTAGACCTTGGCAAGGTCGAGCCGGGCTAGTGTGTAGTTCGGGGCGCTCTCGATGCTGCGTTTGAAGTACTCTTCGGATTTGGCGAGGCTGCCGCCGACGAACCCGGGCAGTTCGTAGTAGAGCACGCCGAACGCATCGAGCGCGGTCGGGTGTTTCGGGTTGAGCTCGATGGCGCTGCCGAACGCCTTCTTGAGGCCGGACACCATAAAGAGTGAGCTCAGGACCCCGCGGGTCTGGCCGATGCGGCCCTGGGCCACGCCCCACCAGCAATGGCCTTCGTCGTTCCGGTCGTTCAGCGCAATCAGCGTTTCGGCAATCGCCTTGGCCCGGCCGAAGTTCGAGAGCTTCTCGCCTTTCGTCCGCGCGTCGTCGCCTTTCTGGATGTGGATGCGGGACCAGAGGTAGAGGCAGTGTTCCTGTTTCGGGTCGGCTTGGTGAATCTCTGCCAGCAGGTTGTATGCGGAGTCGAGCCAGGTGGGGTTGAGGTGCCGGTTGAAGAACATGTACTCGGCCCGGTCCCAGGGCAACTCGCCCGCCGATGCCGAGGTGACGACCACCATCAATGCCCACAGCAGTAGTCTCTTCATCTTCCCTCCGAACTTTGTCCTTTGTCCTTGGCCTCGGTGGCCCCTGTCGGACAGTGCGTCCTTGGCACTTGGTCAGTGCCCTTCATACATTCCGTCGAGTTCCTTCTGGTAGGCGGCGGTGACCTGGGGCCTCCTCAACTTGAGGGTCGGGGTAAGTAGCCCGTTCTCGACCGTGAACTGGTCGGGGATAAGGCGGAACCGGCGGACCTGTTCGTACTGGGCAAAGCCCGCGAGCGCCTTCTTGATTTCCTCGCCGTACAGCTTGAGCACCTCGGGGTGGTCGAGCACGTCGGTGTACTTCTTGAACGCGATGCCCTTTTCCCGGGCAAAAGCCTCGAGCGCGAGCGGGCTCGGCACGACCAGTGCGGTGAGGTACGGCCGGCGGTCGCCATGAACCAGGATCTGCTCGACGTACTCGGATTTGCCGATGGCCAGCTCGACCGGGACCGGCGGGATGTTCTTGCCGTAGGAGTTGACGATGAGCTCTTTCATGCGGCCGGTGATGATGAGGTTGCCTTCCGGGTCGAACTTGCCCTGGTCCCCGCTGTGAAACCAGCCTTCGGTATCTATTGCTTCGGCGGTCTCCTTGGGCTTGTTGAGATAGCCCATCATGACGTTCGGCCCGCGGATGAGGACCTCGTCATTCGGGCCGATGCGCACTTCCACGCCTGCCAGTGGCTTGCCGACCGTGCCGACTCGTTCCTGGCCCGGTACCGCCACGCAGGCCGCGGGCGAAGTCTCGGTCAGTCCATAGCCTTCCAGCAGGTTGAACCCGAGGCTGCGGTACACGCGGGCGAGGCGACGGTCGAGCGGCGCGCCGCCGGAAACGACCAGCCGAAGCCGGCCCCCGCCCAGCGCCTTGAGCTTTCTTACGACCAGCCGGCCGAGCAGCCAGTGTTTGAACCCGAGCCAGAGGGGAATCGATTGCTTCCCGGCCTTGAGCCGGGCGTGCCGGCCGTACGTGCGGAGCGTGGCAATCATCAGCATCCGGGGGAGCGCGGGTCCAGTCAGGATTTTCTCCTGCACCGCGTTGTACACCTTCTCGAGCACGCGCGGCAGCACGATCATCACGGTCGGCTTGGCCAGTTGGACGTCCTCGCGGATGGTCTGGAGCGACTCGGCATAGGCAATCGAGCCGCCAGCCATGATCACGGTGTAGTACCCGCCGGTGCGCTCGAACATGTGGCATAGCGGCAGGAACGACAACAGCACGTCGTTCTCGTTGATGTTGAACAGTGGAATCAAGGTCTGAACGTTAGACAGGATGTTGCGGTGCGACAACATCGCGCCCTTAGGCTCGCCGGTCGTGCCGGACGTATAGCAGACCGTAAAAAGGTCGTCGGTCTTCGGCTGGTGAGCTTCACCGAGTTTCGGGTTCTTTCCGAGCGCCTCGGCCCCGGTCCTGCGCAGCTCTTCAAAGCAGAGCAGTTGCTTGCCGGCTCGGCTCTGGCATTCCTGGCCGAAGATCGTGACTACGTCACGGAGCTGTGGCACCTCGGGCAGAATCCTGGTGATGTTGGCGAAGAGTTCCGCGCTTTCGACAATCAGGTGCGTGACCCCGGCGTCTGTCAGGATGTAGCAAATCGCGTCCGGGCCGAGTGTGTGGTAGACCGGAATCAGCACGGCCCCGAGCTTGGCAACGGCCAGGTCGGTGGCGACCCATTCCGGTCGGTTGTAGGAGTAGATGCCGACCTTGTCGCCGGGCTTGACCCCGCGCTCGGCCAGGCCCGCGGCCAGCGCGTCAACGGTTTCCGAGAGCTCGGCATAGGTGATGCCCTCGTAGACTCCTTTGACTTTCCGCATCAGGACGGTGCGGTCCGGGAACTTGCGGACCACGTCGGCGAAACAGGCGTGGATGGTATCAGCCATGGAAACCTCCTTCAGAAGTGACCAAGTTCAAAGTGGAAATGACGGAGTCCGATTCCCCGGCTCGGAATTCCGGCTGTCATTTTTCATTTCCCCTTGGTCATTGGTCGCTCTTCCTCAGATGATTCTCAACTCTTTGCCCACGAGCGTGAACTTCTCGGCGGCCGTTCGCAACTGGTCTTCGGAGTGGGTTGCCATCAGGCTGATGCGGATTATCGCCTGTCCGGACGGCACTGCCGGGAACACGACCGGGTTGGCGAACACGCCTTCCTGTTCCAGCCGGCCCGCGGCCTGGTAGGCCCGGTCGTCGTCGCCGACGGCAATCGGCAGAATCGGCGTGCCGTGGTCGTGGATGACGAAGCCGGCCGCCTTCAGTTCCCGGCTCAACATCCGGGCGTTCGCGCGCAGTCGTTCGACCCGCTCCGGTTCGGACTTGAGGACGTCGAGCGCGGTGATGACCGTGGCGGCGACCGGCGGCGGCAGGCTGGCCGAGAAGACCGACTGCCGGGCGTTGTAGCGGAGGAACTCGGCGACCGCGTGCGGCCCGCCGGTGAACCCGCCGATTGCGGCGAGCGACTTGGAAAGGGTGCCGGACGTGATATCAACCTTGCCTTCCATCTCGAAGTGTTCAGCCGTTCCTCGTCCGGTCCGGCCAAGGACCCCGGTTGCGTGAGCGTCATCCACCATCAGCCGGCAGGCGTAGGCTTCGGCCAGCCGGCGGAGACCGGGCAGGTCGCAGATGTCGCCTTCCATCGAGAACACACCGTCGGTGACAATCAGCTTGGCGGCCCGAGCCGGCGTTTCCTTGAGCTTTGCTTCGAGGTCGGCCATGTCGTTGTGGCGGTAGACCGCGGTGGTGGCCTCGGACCGGCGGCAGCCGTCGATGATCGAAGCGTGGTTCAGTTCGTCGGAGAAGATGCAGTCGTTTTCACCGGCCAGCGTGTTGACGGTTGCGGACAGGGCCATGAACCCGGCGGAGAAGGTGACCACCGCTTCGACGCCCTTGAACTTGGCCAGCGCCTGCTCCATCTCGAGGTGGAGCGGCGTGGTTCCGGTCAGCAGTCTCGACCCAGCCGTGCCGGTGCCGTATTCCGCGATGGCGGCGGCGGTTGCGGCTTTCACCTTCGGATGTTCGGTCAGGCCGAGGTAGTTGTTCGAGCCAAGGTTGATGAGTTCCCGGCCCTCGCGGGTCGTGAGCGGGGCCGCAGCCGGCGTGATGGCACGTGAATAGAAGAAGCGGTTGCGGGCCCGGGCTGACTGAAGCGCGAAGTCGAATTGACGGCACTTGTCGAAAAGGTCCAATTTGCCTCCGTTTGCGGCCGGTAGCTGCTGTATTATAGCCCTGCCGCATGGCAAGGCAAGGAATGGAATGGGGCCGCGTCGCCGGCGGCAGATAGCGCTAAATGCCGAATCCGGAAGGTCTTGACAGTAGGATTGCCGCGTCTAGAATTACACGATAAGAGACGGTGCGATAGCGCACTGGAACGGCAATTGGCAATCGCTGCCCGGCCGCATAGCCAGAGGCGATGGCAGCATAGTCACACACAGACTGCTCATGGCTCCTCGGCCATGGACATCAAGGAGGAAGATGTGAGGAAACTGATCGCTGCTGCGGCTATATTGGCCGTGGTGTTTGTCCTCGGATGCCAGGACACCCAGCAGGTGACTGAGCTCCAGGGGCAGCTCGACAAGGCCAACCAGCAGATTACCGAGCTGACCGGACAACTGCAGGTGGTTACGGCCGAGAAGGACTCGATCGCCAAGGTCCTTATGGACATGCAGGCCAAGAAGCCCGCCACCAAGAGCGTCACGAAGCCGCCGGTGTCCAAGGGCACCGTGAAGCCGCCGACCAAGAAGTAGCCGGACCAACATCATAGAAGGAGCATGAACACAATGCGAAAGAGCACGCTTACAGTCGCCCTCGCTGCCGCGCTGATTTTCCTTGGCACGGGGTGCGATACGCTCGTCACGCTGGAGAAGCCCAACGTTGCGACCGAAGCTATCAACACCGGCGGCACGCTGCGGCTGACCTGGACCGCGATTACCGACGCCAACTCCTACGAGATCACCACCGACGACTCGATCCACACGACCACGTCCATGAGTTTCGACGTCATGTACCCAACCTCGATGATTGAGGTCAGGGCCGTGAACGGCACCGACGAGAGCGACCCGGCGATGATTGACTGCAAGGTCGTCGAAACGTCGTCCATCGTGCTGTACGGCATCAGCGACGTGGAACCGACCCATCCGTCCGGCCTCGCCTTCACCACCAGCGGCTCGGCATCCGCGCTGTCGCTCGATGACGCCAACAAAGCATCACTCGACTTCGTGTGCGACGACCAACAGGCGACGGTTCTCCCGGTGGGCCTGATCAACGCCGGCGACTACGGCTGGGCGCAGAATGCCAAGGTCAACACTCTGATGGACGCTGGCACGACCGACTTCGACGCCTTTGACCTCGCAGCCTCGACCGGGTAC
>CAYOCZ010000056.1:0-2178 GCA_964402475.1 uncultured bacterium
TAGGTCTTGCCACCAACCGTCCCGGCCCAGCCCTGATAGACCAGACTTACCTGATCGCCGCTGCCTCGGCAGAGCTCAGGATTCAACTGATTCGCGTCCTGCCTGACCACCGGCCCTTCGCCAGAGACAGTGCCCGTGGGCGCCACCCAAGCACCGTATATGTCATAGTCGCCATTGCGTCTGTCCTGCCACAGGACGAGGAAGCTCGTGCCGTCAAAGGCAACCGCGGGATACAGCCAGCTGCCCGCCGCGGTCGAGACAGCGATGCCCGAAGGGTCAAGTACCGTACCCTGCGGCGTCACCCGCGCGCCGCAGATGTCGGTATAGTAGCCGCCGTGGTTGTCTACCCAGACCACTAGGAAATTCGTGCCGTCAAACGCAGCCGCGGGATACCACTGGCTGCCCGCCGCGGTAGAGATGACAATGCCCGAGGGGTCAAGTACCGTGCCCTGCGGCGTCACCCGCGCGCCGTAGATGTCGTAGAAGCTACTGCGATAGTCTTGCCACGCCACGAGGAAGTTCGTGCCGTCAAAGGCAATGGCGGGATACCGCTGCTCGTCATAGCCCTGCAAAATGACAATGCCATCGGGGTCAAGCACAGTACCGGTGGTTGTCACCCGGGCACCGTAGATGTCGGGTTCGAGACCGCTGCGGTAGTCCGTCCAGACCACAAGGGAGTTCGTGCCATCGAAGGCAAGGGCAGGGGACCACTGGTAGCTTGTAGCCTCCGAAATGGTGAAGCCGCCCGGGTCGAGCACTGTGCCGGAAGGTGTCACGCGCGCACCGCAGATGTCCCAATCGTCGCCGGGGCCGTCCTGCCACACGACGAGGAAGTCCAAGCCATCAAAGACAACGGCAGGGGACACCTGGTCGCCGGGCGCCTGCGAGATTACGAAACCACTTGGGTCAAGCACCAAGCCGCTCAGGCTCACGCGCGCACCGTAGATGTCCGAGCCGTCGCGGTGGTCCTCCCACACCACTAGGAAGTTCACACCGTCAAAGGCCGCCGCAGGGCACCGTTGGTCATTCGCTGTCTGCGATATTGGAATGCCATCGGGGTCAAGCACCGCGCCCTGCGGCGTCACCCGCGAACCGTAGATGTCCAAACCACCACCGCCTTCGCCCGCCCACACCACAAAGGTGTTCGTGCCGTCAAAGGCGCACGCTGGAAACGGGTCCTGCCAGTTGTCCGCCTGCGAAATGACAATGCCATCGGGGTCGAGGACCGTACCCGCAGTTGTCACCCGCGAGCCGTAGATATCCCATTCGGCGTTGCGCCCGTCCTGCCACGCCACGAAGAAGCTCGTGCCGTCAAAGGCAAGGGCAGGCGACCCCTGCATATCTGCCGCGGTCGAGACGGCAATACCTGAGTGGTCAAGCAACGTGCCGCTCTGCGTCACACGCGCACCGTAGATGTCAGGGTCGCCGCTTCGTCCATCCTGCCACGCCACGAGGAAGTTCGTGCCGTCAAAGGCAAGGACAGGGGTCTCTTGGCTCTTTTCCGCCGTCGATATGACGATGCCCTCCGGGTCAATCACTATGCCCGATGGCGTCACTCGCGTGCCGTAGATGTCAGTATCACCACTCCCGCTGCGGCTATCCTGCCACGCCACGAGGAACCCCGTGCCGTCGAAGCTCAGGGCCGGAGACCACTGGCTGTGTGCCGCCTGCGAGATGACAACGCCCGATGGGTCAAGCACCGTGCCCTGTGGCGTCACCCGCGCACCATAGATGTCGCAGTCGCTGCCGCTGCGGAAGTCTCGCCAGACCACGAGGAAGTTCGCGCCGTCAAAACCCAGAGCAGGAGACTCTTGGTAGTTTGCCGCCTGCGAGATGACAATGCCCGATGGGTCAAGCACCGTGCCTTGCGGCGTCACCCGCGCACCGTAGATGTCGCAGTCGCTGCGGTATTCTGCCCACACCACGAGGAAGCTGACCCCGTCAAAAGCAAGAGCAGGAGCACCTGCAGCGCTCCAGCCATGTTTGATGACGAAGCCTACTGAGTCGAGGACGGTACCCGACTGTGTCACACGCGCACCATAGATTCCCCCAGCGTCGCGGCTGTCCTGCCACACGACGAGGAAGTTGGCGCCGTCAAAGGCGATTGCAGGCTGTGATTGTGCGTTCGGCGCAGGCACGAGAGTGACGCTTGTGTCAATCAGGAACTCGCCGTCGTCA
>CAYOCZ010000056.1:2278-5798 GCA_964402475.1 uncultured bacterium
GCCAGCGCACCCTGCCCACGCACCCGGCTGTTCGCACGTTCCCGGGTTGCGTTCATCGGACCGGGGTCTATAATATTCTGCATTGACTATGCTGGCAATGATGCCTGAAGCAAACCCGGCCGGTCATGACCGAAGGAGGTAATGTGAGATATGCGATTCTGCTCCTGGCTGCCGCCGTCTTGCGGGCCGGGACCATGAACGAGAACATCGACTTCAGCAAAAGTGACTTCCGGCTTGCCGACCACCAGGGGTACGAACTGGTCATCGGGCAAGCGATGGACGTGACCGACCAACCCGGCGCACCGCAGTTGCCGGTGCGGCGGGTCTCTCTGACCCTGCCCGTCCGCGCCCGCGTAACCGCAGTCCGGGCCAAACCCGAAGCCTGGGTCGGGCTGCAGGCAGACGTTGCGGTGTTCCCCGCTCAGCAACAGGCAATCCTGTCCAGTACCAAGAAGCTGGCCGCAGTCACGGCACCGGACCCTGCGGTCTACACGTCAAGCCGGCCCTGGCCGGACCAGCCCGCAGTCTGGACCGGAACGAGCACGCGCGACGGCCGGACCGTTGTCGACCTGCTCGTCTACCCGGTCCGCTACACGGGCAGCAACCGGCAACTGGAGTACTGCTCCCGCTTCGCAGTGACGGTGGAATACGACCCGCTCCCCCCGGCTGCGTCGCTCGACCTCGATGCTTTTGACTACGTCATCGTAACGTCGACGACGCTTGACACGGTATTCCAGCGCCTGGCCGACTGGAAGACGCAGAAGGGCGTCCGCACCGTTGTCCGGCACATCGATTGGGTAACCGGCACCTACCCCGGCCGCGACGACGCGGAGAGGCTGCGCAACTACATCAAGGCCCTGCCCGATTCCGGCGTGGAATACGTCCTGCTCGGCGGCGACGTCAACGTCATCCCGTTCCGCAAGGCGTTCGCAATGGTCAGCGAGGGCAATATCGACCCGCGAGAGGATTCCCTGCCTTGCGACCTGTACTTCGCGGATTTGGACGGAACCTGGGACGCGAACGCCAACGACGTGTTCGGGGAGGTCGACGATTCGGTCGACCTCTACGCCGACCTGGCCGTCGGTCGGGCCCCGGCCGAGAACACGACCGATGCCCGGGCCTTCGTCAACAAGCTGCTGAAGTACGAACGGGAGCCGGCGCCCGGCTATCTGGACAACGTTCTGTTCTTCGCCGAAATCATGTGGGATAACCCGTACACCGACGGCGGAGTCCACAAAGACAAGCTCGAACGGGCCAGCTTCCTGACCGGACACGAAGTCACCAAGCTCTACCAGCGCCTGGGCAACGAGAGCCGCACCTCGGTCATGGCCGCGATGCGAACGGGCCAGAACTTCATGAACCACGACGGCCACGGCTGGATCAACATCATGAGCTGCGGTTCATCGTCTATGCGCACCCGCGACTGCGACACCATCACCAACTCCGACCACGGCATCCTCTATTCCATCGGCTGTTGGACAACCGCCTTCGATGACAACTCCATCGGCGAGGCCTGGGTCAACAACCCCAACGGTGGCGGCGTGGCGATGATCGGCAACTCATCGTACGGCTGGGGCTCGCCCGGCAATCCTGGCTTCGGTTACTCGGACAAGTTCGACGACCGGTTCTGGTGGGCGATAAAGAACGAAGGCGTCCTCAACCTCGGCCGAGCGCTTGACTGGTCCAAGGCCTGGTACGTACCCTTCTCCCGCGGCCGCAACGTCTACCGCTGGCACCAGTACCAGGTCAACCTGATGGGTTGCCCGGAAATGCCGGTTCGGACCGCGTCCCCCTGCAGCCTGCGCGTAACCGCGCCTGCCGGCATCCCGTACGGTCCGTCCCGGCTGCTCGTGACGGTTGCCGACAGCAACGGCGCGCCGGTAGTCGGTGCCCTCGTCTGCCTGATGAAGGGGACTGAGAGCTACTCAAGGACCCTGACCGGCTCCGCCGGTACGGCCTGGCTTGAGGCCGCGCCCGCGACTGCCGGCGATTTCACCCTGACCGTCACCGCCCACAACTTCTATCCGGCTGTGACTACAATCCCCTGTGCCGGCGGCGTCTACGTCAATTTCGCCGGCTGGACCATCGACGATGCGTCCGGCAACGGGGATGGTATCGCCAATCCAGGCGAGCCCGTCCGGCTGCCGGTCTGGATGCACAACGCCGGCACCACTTCGTCGGCAGCGCTGGAACTCATGCTCCGGGTTTCCGAGCCCGGCGTCAACATCGAGGACAGCACCGCCACCGTCGGTCCACTCGCCGCCGGCGAATCCACCTATGTTGACGACGCGTTTGCCGTCGCCATCGAGCTGAGCCCGGAGGACGGACACGTGACCCGGTTCGAGCTCGTGGTCCGCGACCCCGTGTCTTTCGACCAGCGGATCTTCTACCCTGTCGTCCAGATTGGCCGGCCAGCGATGCAGTTCAGCCGCTACTACTACACCCGGCCGCCCGCACTCCCGGGAGAAACGAAGTCAATCGGACTTTGCCTCGCCAACAGCGGCCACGGCTGGGCGCACGACGCATGGGCCGAACTCACCTCGCTCGACCCGCACGTCAGCGTGCTCGCGCCGGAGAGCATTCCACTGGGCGAGATCGCGCCCGGCTCGGCCTGCAACCCGTCCGAGAGCCTCCGGGTCATGGTCGAAACGTCGTGTCCCAGCTCCTACCTGGCCGCAGTGCAGCTCACGCTGCGCTCCGAGGGCTACACCTTCACCGACACCTTCTCCCTGCTGATCGGCGAGTTCGGGTTCGCCGACGACATGGAGTCGGGTGATGCCCGCTGGACCCATGGTGGTACCGGTGACCGGTGGAACCTGTCCACCCACCGCAGCCGCTCGAACAGCCACTCGTGGTACTGCGGCGACAGCTCAAGCCAACGCTACAGCGACAACATGAACTCCTGGCTCCAGACCGCGCCGTTCATGGTCGCCGAGGACTGCTCGCTCAGGTTCTGGCGCTGGTTCAGTGTGCCGAACTACGGTGTGGACGGCATCTACGTTGTCGTGGTTCGCGAAAGCGGGGCCGATACCCTTGACTTCATCGGCACCGGCGGTGCGCTCGGCGGACCGCTCGCTGGAATCGAAAGCGACTGGTACCAGGAACGCTACGACCTCGGCTGGATTCCCGTCGGCGAGACCATCCAGGTCAGAATCCCGTTCAAGAGCGACAATGACAACGACGTCGGCGAAGGCTTCTACATCGACGACTTCGAGGTAACCGGTGGCATCCCGCCCGTGACCGCGGTCTTGGAAGCCGTCTCCGAGATCGGTCCCCGCCTGCAGCTCTCGGCCCACCCGACACCGTTCCGCCGCAGTGTCAGGGTACGGCTCAACGGAGTAATCGGGCCAAACGCCTCGGTTCGCATCTGCGATGCGACCGGCCGGGTTGTCAAATCGTTCACGCTCGCAGGCCATGCCGGGTTAGTTGACCTGGTCTGGAACGGCACTGACGACCGCGGTCGCCGCCTGCCGGCCGGCGCCTACTTCGTTGACGCGCGGGCCGGTAACCGCAGCGCCTT
>CAYOCZ010000056.1:5898-12470 GCA_964402475.1 uncultured bacterium
TCCGCAATCGGAATCAGCCGGTCAATCCAGAAGTAGTAGTACTCCTTGCCCCGGTGATGGGCAAGCCTCAGTTCGTCCAGCCGTGCCCCGACCGCCTGCACGGCCATGGCGCGGATTAGACCCAGAGTCTTGTTGTACTGCATTCCCGGGCTGAGTTCGTCCATCTCCAGGCGCGTCTCGGCTCGCTCGACCTTGGGCGCATGGCCGCGTCGCTTGATGATCTCGACCTCCGTCGGCTGCCAATCGAGCCGTCCCGACTCCTCCAGCTCAAGGTGAACGTCGGTCGCCGCCTTCAGAAGCGCGGCCACAGTCTGGTCAGAAAAGCCATCTTCCTTCGCCCGGCGCTCAACCCGTGCCAGCGCGCCCCGCCTGCGTGCCTCGTGCTTGTAGTACCGGGTCAGGATTCCGAAGAACCGGCGCGCGTGATTGCAGGCGTGCTTCCGCTCGCTCCTCGGCACGTCGTTCTTCAGCTTGAGCATCGCCTCGTACAGCCTCTGCTCGAACAGCTCGTTCCAGTTCGCGTGAATGAACGACCAGATAACCCGAAAGACCCGCTGCCTAACGGTCTCGACCCGCGGTTTCTTCTTCTCCGGCTGTGCCGCCGCCTTCTCCTCCCGCCTCTCAGTAGTCGCCTTCTCCCACTTGAGCATTGCCCGCTGCTCTGCCTTGGGCAGGCTCTTGAGCAACTCCGCCACCGCAGCATCACCCTTCTCGGCGAGCACGGGCGCCTGCGACAAGTAGGGGTCGAGCAGGTCGGCCACGTCCTTGACCTTTGCCCCGCACGCCCGCAGAAAGTCCGCAAGCAGGTTGACAGACGGATGCTTCAGGTCTCCCCTTTCCAGCTTGGCCAGCAGATTGAACGACCCGGGCTGGTGCCGGTCCATCAACAGAGCCAGGTCCCGCAGGGACAGGTTTCGCCGCTTGCGCAACTGGCGCAACCGCGCCCCGAATTCGGGCGTGAAAACGAACGTGGTCTTGGTGTATTTCATCGTTGCCTCAGTTCAAGTCTGTATCCAATACAGGATAACGGCCGCACACCCGGTTTTCAAGTGTATCCGCCTGGGGCGTAAGGCGTTAGGCGTCGAGCGTCGAACTCAGAGCCCCACTGGAGGGGCTACTGGGTCAATTGCTCTCCGAATCGCCCTGCGAGTTATCTGGTGAATCGCTGTCCCGATTGCCCTCGGAATCGCCTTCCCGGTTGCTGTCCCGGTTGCGGTCCAAGTCGCTGTCCCCATTGCTCTCTCCATCGCTCTACCCGTTGCTCTACCGGTCGCTCAGACCATTGCGGCCTGAGTCGCCGTCCTCATCGCCCTCCCCGTTGCTCTGACCATTGCTCTCCAGATTGCTGGGAGAATTGCCTCCCGAATTGCCCTCCGAGTTGCTCTGCCCATTGCTGTCCCGATTGCGGGTACAGCTATAGCCCCGGCCACGGGTTCAAAGGCACTTCACAACGGCCCAACCCCTACCACATTATTAGACTCGCCCCGCCCGGTGCCGGTTTCGCGGCAGGCCCGGCGTTGCGCTCTGGCCTTCGGCTATGGACATTCGGCTATTGTCTTCCTCAGTCCCTCCCCCAGCTTCACGCCCCCTCTCCGGCTCGCAGCGTCCATCGGCCCGTCGGGCTCCACCGGATGCTCCTGCTATGACTGTCGGTACAGGAACTCTATGTCGCCCAGCTTCTTTCCCTCCTTGAGTTTCCGAAGCTCTCTGACGGTAACATCGAGGTTGTGCTGAGCCGCGACGATGCACCCGGCGTCAGGGCAACTCTGGGCATCGCTGAGCGCCGCCATGAAGTGCTGGTACGCCTGCACGTGCACATCTCGTTTGTAGGCGCACACCCCGAGTAGTATCTGGAGCGCAGCCCGCTGGGTTCCAACGGCATGGCGGTGTGCAGTGGCAAGATGGCCTTGAGCATAGTGCCAGTTCTGGTCAGACATACACGCGAGACCGGCCTTGTAGAACTTCCGGACCTTCGGTCTATGCACGTCAGCAAATGGCAACAGACTCACCTTCAGTGGGGCCACCAAGGCGGAATATGACTCGGAGTCTTCCCTAGCCTCTCGTCTCAATCTGGCGCCTCGCTGGAGAAACAGGTAATTGACGGCCCACGTCACTACCCCACCGAGCACCAGGAGGAACGCTGGGTGTAACACGACCCGCAAGAGTGAGTCGGCCGCGCTCAGACTCGCGCCGGTGCTGTCCACCACTCTCTACGCCTCCGCCTTCACCAGGGCTTCTGCCAAACCTCTAGCCTGTTCCTCCGCCATACCCGCCTTCGCGCACGCCGCCCTGAACCTCTCCCGGCCCATGGCCTCCAGGCATTCGTTCAGCCCCCTTAGACACTGCTGCGGCCCGTCGCCGGCGCCCATTTGCAGGAACACGGACAGCGCCTGTGCCAGCCTTAGCACAGCCTCCTCGTACCTGCCCATTCTCACCAATGTGTTCCCGATGTTGCCGAACTGGCTCGCCTGTCCCTGCGTATTTCCCATCTGTTGCTGGATAGCCACCGCTTCGGAGAAGAACTTGAGCGCCTTGTCCCACTCGCCCCTGCTCTTCCATACCAGCCCGATGTTACCGAGCTTCGCGGCGACGCCCTGCCGGTCCCCGATCTCCTCTTGGATCCTCATCCCCTTCTCCAAGTACTCCAGCGCGCTGTGCCACTCGCCCTTGAGATGATAGACATTCCCGATGTTGCCGAGGGCAATGGCGACGCCCTGCCGGTCCCCGATCTCCTGCCTGACCCGCAGGCATTTCTCCTGATAATCCAATGCCTTGTCCCACGCGCCCTTGTTCTTCCACACCAGCCCGATGTTGCCGAGGGCGTGAGCCTCATTTAGCAGATTTCCCATCTCGTGGTGCATCATCGCGCTTTTCTCATGATACTCCAGCGCCTTGTCCCATTCGCCCTTTGCCTGCCACACCAGCCCGATGTTGCCGAGGGTCCGCGCCTCGCCGAGCTTGTTCCCGACCTCACGGTCGAGCCTGAGCGCCTTCTCCTGATACTCCAGAGCCCTGTCCCACTCGCCCTTTCGCTGCCACACCAGCCCGATGTTGCCAAGTGCCTGCGCCTCATTCAGCAGACTCCCCATCGCGTGGTGCATCCTTGCGCTTTTCTCGTGATACTCCAGCGCCTTGTCCCATTCGCCCTTGTCCTTCCACACCAGCCCGATGTTGTCGAGGACGCTCGCCTGCTCCTGCTTCGCCCCCAGTTCGTCGAAGACCTTCAGCACCTTCTCGAAGCTCGCCAGCGCCTTGTCCCACTCGCCCTTGAGATGATAGACATTCCCGATGTTGCCGAGCTGTCCGGCCTCTCCCTGCCTGTCCCCCAACCTCCGGTAGAGATTCAGCGCCTTCTCGTGATACTCCAGCGCCTTGTCCCATTCGCCCTTGTCCTTCCACACCAGCCCGATGTTTCCAAGGAAGGCCGCAGCCCCCAGCTTGTCACCGTCCCTCTCTGCAACGGTCAGACCCTTCTCATAGCACTTCAAGGCACGGTCCGGCTCTCCGGTTTTGTGGTAGAACATGGCGGCCTTGTTCAAAGTCTCGATCGACTCCAGCTTCTCGGCCCCGGCACAGAAGTCTCCGAGCACGTCCACCACAAGGCGCAGGTCGCCGAACGACTCCCATGCCTCGTATCCGATGTCTATCAGGAGCTCCAAAGGTTTGCGCTGGATGTTCGCACCGAAGCCGATTCCCGGGCCGTGCTCTTTGTCTGCGTACTTTGAAAGCAGCCTCGCGCATGCCTGCTTCCAAGCCTCCTGCCTGGTCTCGCGATACTGGATTGCCAGCATGTCAATGACGTTCACGGCGTCGGTATCCGGCAGGTCGTTGATGACCCGGTCGAACTCGGGCATCAACTCGCCATTCAGGACGTAGACCGTCTGAATGATGTAGTCGCGGAGCTTGTCCGGCACAACTCGGTACCCGTTCTCGTCCCCGACCGCCCAGGAACTGACGTAGCCCATGCCCTTCAGAACCGCAAGCAGCTTCTTGTACTCGGAGGACTTCAGCTCGTGCTCGAACAACCCTCTTCTGACGGATAGCTCCCCGAGGAACTCGCGGGCGTGCGCTCCACCCGCCTTCACGAGGTCATCGAAGACCTTCTTGAGCAGGCCGAAGCTATCCGGAATCCCGACCAGCGTCTTCTCTCCATCTGGTAGACGCAACCAGTACAGGTAGGCCGCGACTGCCAGGGCCGGGTTGCCCTCAGACAGACGGGCGATATCCGTAAGGACGTCCTCTCGCGCTGGCACGATGGTCGCCGCATTAACCATCCGCCCAAGTTCCACCACCTCGGGCCTGACGTGGGTCGCCTCCAGAGCCTTCTCGATGCTGCTCAAGTAGCGGGTCGCGGCGATGACCTTTGCCCCGGCCCGCAGCGCCGCTCCGAGCAGCGCCTCGAACTCGGTCGCGTATTCGTGGCAGTCGTCGAAGACGATAACATCGTCCTTCTTCGCTTTGTCGCGCAGCAAAGCGGTCAGCCCGGCGAGGTTCTTCCCGAACAGCCGGGTTTGTGCGAATCGGACGCGCGGCTTGACCTTGGCGGCCTCAATCAGCAGCCGCGACTTGCCCAGCCCGCCAGAGCCGCAGACGACGAGCATCTGTTCCGGCCCGGTGATGAAGTCGACGATTGCAGCCAGCGGCTTTGACTTCTCGACTTCGTCCTTAGCGCCGACACGCACCAATTCCGCCCGTTCCCCCACGAACTTGAACTCGTGCCTCTCCCCAATCTCATCCCCGTAGAACGTCTTGTACGACACCAACGGCTCATCCTTGTACGATACAGCGGCATCCGGCCGTTGCGCCCGTTCTACCTCTGCCCGCACCTGTCGCCGCGTCGCGGCCTTCCGACCGTAGTAGATAGTAAGCGCGATAGCCACGACACCGACGACGCCCCACACCCAGCCGGGAACGCCTGCAAGGAAGTTCAGCATTGTTGCCAAGTCTAGGCTGACGCACTTCTGTGTCAATTCCAGCCCGGCTGACACGCAATGCTCTCCCCTGACGCGCCACGTCTGACGCTTCCCGCCTGCCGCCTCGCCCGGCTCGGATGCCCCAATCCTGATTTGACTTGGCCAAGCGCACTTCTAGACTTAGGGCGATGCGACGCCAAAGGAAAGGAACCCGGCCCAAGGCCAAGCCCGTCTAACTGCTATGCCTTCGATCTACTTCGACCACGCTGCTGCCGCGCCGCTCTTGCACGAGGCGCGGGAGGCGATGCTGCCTTTCCTCACTGAGGAGTTCGGTAACCCGGCCAGACGTTCCAAAGCACTTCACAACGACCCAACCCTTACCACAGTACTAGACTCGCCCCGCCCGGGGCCGGTTTCCCGGCCCATCGAACCGAAGGCCGCCCATGTCGCCGCGGGCGGCCTTCGGAAGGATGGGTTGTCGGCCTACCGGGTCAAGACCACTTTGGTGACGCTCGACGCATCACGCCCCGTGCCTGACGCCTCACGCACGAAATAGATGCCGGGCTTCGGGTTCAGGGCCCTCCGACCCATCGCGTCGAACACGGTGGCGCCGGCCGGCAGGCGACGGACCGTCGTGGCGAAGCTCACAGTGCTACGTAGACCGCGGGCGCCGACTTCATCAATCCCTGGCGCAGTTGAGTCGGGCGGGATGAACAAGACGGCCAATGAGTCGTGGACCATGTTCTGCGGCGGAAAGGTACCCGACAGGTAGTTCAGACCAACTGTCCCGGACGAGTCCTCGATGCCAGTCTGATTGTTCTCCGGCGCCCATCCACCGAATGGCTCGCCTGACTGCTCTTCGTACTGGATGGTAATCGTGGAGTCCGGCTTGGACAGAATAATCTGGAAGGTGTTGTTGCCGCCGGTGCTCCAGAATCTGATGCTGTCGTACTGAATGATGAAGGAATCGTTGTCGGCACTGGTCCAATACCAGACCGAGCCGCCCGCGCCGCAGTCGAGGTCGCTCAGCAGCGGAGCCACAGTGTTGTTGGGCTCACTTGTATCTGGAATCGGATTAGGCGGCAGACCGGGCAGGCCGGCGTGAGTGAACGTGATGTAACCGTCGGCACCGACGTATACTGTGTCGACGCGATACCCGTAGTACGGAAACTCAAACCCGATGGCGAATGGCCCGGCGTAGTTGTCGCCGCCAAGCCCGATTACCCTCGTACCGATGCCTTTGATATCCACCCAATTGAAAACCGGGGAGCCTGGGCACGTCGTGTCCGAGTCAAGATATCGGTAGCCGAACGAGTCGGGCCCGCCGCCACCCCACGGAACGAACGCGCCACTCCGGCCGGTTGTCTCAGACCACTTGCCTGAACACAGCGACGCCAGCAGTAGGACCAGAATGGTAACCCGTCCCATGATTCCTCCTTATCTCACAACCAGAACCTTGCGAACGCTCGACGCATCATACTGTGCGCCCGACGCCAGACGCCCCCTCACCCCAGCCCTCTCCCCCTCAGGGGGAGAGGAAGAAGGTGAGGAGGTGACCACGAAGTAGACGCCGGGCGGGAAGCGCAACACGTCATTCGCGCCTGCACTCAAGTCCATCACCTTCCGCCCCGTTGCGTCCAGCAGTACCGCCCGGTCCCC
>CAYOCZ010000057.1:0-1300 GCA_964402475.1 uncultured bacterium
AAGACAAGCCGATCTTCCTCTCCATCGGCTATTCGGCCTGCCACTGGTGCCACGTGATGGCACGCGAGTCGTTCTCCGACCCGAAGGTCGCAGAAATCCTGAACGAGAATTACGTCAGCATCAAGGTGGACCGCGAGGAACGGCCCGACGTGGACGAAGTGTATATCGAGGCAGTGCGCATCCTGGCCGGCTCTGCCGGCTGGCCGCTCTCGGTCTTCCTGACGCCTGAACTGAAGCCGTTCTACGGCGGCACGTACTTCCCGCCTGAACCGCGACCGGGCATGGCCGCTTTCAACCGGGTGCTGCTGTCCGCGCTCCACTATTTCCGCACCCAGCGCCACGAGATTGACGAAGCCGGCAACCGCATCGCAGTGGAGCTGAACAGGCTCTCGTCACTGCCCGGCCACGAGGGCGAAATGGACGAGACCCCGCTCCGCAAGTTCTACGAGCAGCGGCTTGAGGTGTTCGACTCAGAGCACGGCGGGTTCGGAGTCGCACCCAAGTTCCCGAGCCCGACTGACCTCGCACTCCTGCTTCGGCTCGCGAAACGGCCGGGCTTTGACCAGGCCATCGTCGAGTTGACCCTGCACAAGATGGCCGCGGGCGGTATCTACGACCAGCTCGGCGGCGGGTTCCATCGCTACTCAACCGACACCATCTGGCTCGTCCCCCATTTCGAGAAGATGTTGTACGACAATGCGCTACTCGCCCAGACCTACGCGCGCGCTTTTGAGGTCACCGGCGAGGAGTCGTACCGTTCGGTCGCAGAGGAAACGCTGGCGTGGATGGAGCGGGAAATGCTCCTGCCCGACGGCGGGTTTGCCGCGGCGCTGGATGCCGACACCGGCGGTCGGGAGGGCGCGTACTACACGTGGACCGAGGCGCAGGTCGCGCAAGCGGTCGGCCCGGAACTGGCCAGGCTCGCCTGCGATTTCTACGGCGTATCAGCGCCGGGCTGCTTCGACGGCACGAACGTACTCCACACGGCGGTTCCGGTCGAACACATCATCAACGCCCATCACCTTGGCCTCAAAGAGCTCTGGCCCAAGCTTGAGGAAATCCGCACCAAGTTGCTCCAGGCCCGCAGCCAGCGCCCGGCCCTGCGCCGTGACAACAAGGTGCTGGCTGACTGGAACGGCCTTGCGCTCTCCGCCTTTGCCCGGTACTCGCGTCCCTTCGGTAACAGCCGCTACCTTGACGTGGCCCGCTCGCTTGCCGATTTCATCCTTGCCCGAATGGTCAGCGGGGACGAAGTTGTGCACTTCCTGAGGCCCGGGACGGCGAGCGTCCCGGGCCAGCT
>CAYOCZ010000057.1:1400-11309 GCA_964402475.1 uncultured bacterium
CAGGAAGCCGTCCGGCTTCACCACGACTACATCGGCACCGAACACCTGTTGCTGGGCCTGGTCAAGGAAGGCGAGGGCGTCGCGGCGGTCGTCCTCACCAACCTCGGAGTCAACACCGATGACCTACGCCGGTCGGTCGAGAACGCGGTCGACGTTGGGTCGGAAACGCTCGTGCTTGGCGAAGTGCCGTTGAACCAGGAGGCGCGCTCCTGCCTGAACTGCGCCCTCGACGAAGCCCGCAAGATGAACCATACCTACATCGGCACCGAACACCTCCTGCTCGGCCTGCTGCGCGAGGAACGCGGGGTGGCGTGCCAGATTCTCCAGTCCCTCGGCCTTGACATCGAGCTGGTCCGGAACGAGACCACCCGGCTGCTCGGCGGCGAGAAAGGCTCGGGCCAGCAGAAGTCGCGCACCAAGACTCCGTCGCTCGACTACTTCTCACGCGATCTTACGCAGCTTGCCCGTGAAGACAAGCTCGACCCGATTATCGGCCGGGAAAGCGAAATCGAGCGCCTCATCCAAATTCTTGCCCGCCGGAAGAAGAACAACCCGGTGCTCATCGGCGAGGCGGGCGTCGGCAAGACCGCGATCGTCGAAGGCCTGGCCCAACGCATCGTCGCCGGCAAGATCCCGAACCTGCTCAAGAACAAGCGCGTGCTGGCCCTTGACCTCGCCGCCATCGTCGCCGGCACCAAGTACCGGGGCCAGTTCGAGGAACGGCTGAAGTCGATCATAAACGAAATCCAGCACCAGGGCGACGTAATTATCTTCATCGACGAACTCCACACGATTGTCGGAGCCGGGGCCGCCGAGGGCGCGATTGATGCGTCGAGCATCCTGAAGCCGGCGCTCGCCCGCGGCGAACTGCAGGCCATCGGCGCGACCACGCTCGAGGAGTACCGGAAGCACATCGAGAAGCATTCGGCGCTCGAACGCCGATTCCAGAAGATCCTGGTCGAGGCGCCGGGCGCGCAGGAGACGGTCAAGATTCTCAAAGGCCTCAAGGAGAGGTACGAGCTTCACCACAACGTTTCCTACGCCGACAAGGCTATCGAAAGCGCGGCCTATCTTGCCGACCGGTACATCTCGGACCGGTTCCTGCCCGACAAGGCGATTGACGTGATTGACGAGGCCGGCTCGCGGGTGAAGCTGATGCGCCCGGTCATCAATCCCGAACTGGATGAACTGGAGAAGAAGATTGAGAAGTCAGCCCGGGCCAAGGAAGAGGCCGTCCGCAAGCAGGAGTTCGAGAAGGCCGCCGAACTCCGCGACGAGCAGAAGCAGTTGACCGAGTACCTGAAGCGCAAGCGCAAGGAGTGGGAAAAGACCGGCTCGTTCCCGGTTGTTTCCGAGGAGGACGTCGCCTACGTGGTCTCGAACTGGACCGGCATCCCGCTCGCCAAACTCGAGGAACGCGAGTCGGCCCGGCTCCTGCGCATGGAAGACGAAATCCGCCAGCGCATCATCGGCCAGGACAAAGCGATTGCGATGATTGCCAAGGCCATCCGGCGCTCGCGCGCCGGCGTCAAGGACCCGCGCCGGCCCATCGGCTCGTTCATATTCCTCGGGCCCACCGGCGTGGGCAAAACCGAGCTCGCCCGCGTGCTCGCCCGGTTCATGTTCGGGGACGAGGGCGCGCTCATCCGGTTCGACATGTCCGAGTACATGGAGAAGTTCAACGTCTCCCGGCTGGTCGGGGCGCCGCCGGGCTACGTCGGGTATGAGGAAGGCGGCCAGCTGACTGAGAAAGTGCGCCGCAAGCAGTATGCGGTCGTGCTGTTCGACGAAATCGAGAAGGCCCACCCCGACGTGTTCAACATCCTGCTCCAGTTGCTCGACGACGGCCAGATCACCGACTCGCTCGGCCGCAAGGTAAGCTTCAAGAACACGGTCGTCATTATGACCTCGAACATCGCCTCGACCGAAATCCGCGGCATGAGCGGGTTCGGGTTCGGCGCGACTACCGGCGAAGCCAACTATGAGTCCATCCGCGACAAGGTGATGACCGAGGTGAAGCGGTTCTTCCGCCCCGAGTTCCTGAACCGCGTAGACGAGGTGCTCGTCTTCCGGCCGCTCGACCGGAAGCAGATGGAGGAAATCGTAGAGATCCAGCTCCGCGACCTGTCGGAGCGCCTCAAAGGAAAAAGGCTCACCGTCGAGCTGACCCCAAACGCCAAAGAACTGCTCGTGCAGGAGGGCTTCGACCCTCAGTTCGGCGCCCGGCCGATAAAGCGGGCGCTCCGCCGACTGCTTGAGGACCCGCTGGCCGAAGAACTGCTCAGGGGCCAATTTAAGGAGAGTTCCGTCGTTCTTGTCGACCGCGACGGCGACCGGCTGGTCTTCGCCGAGAAGGTAACCGAGCCGGCGGCGACGCTGAAGCAGTGATAGCGCTGCTCGCCGTCCTGTTGCTGGCCCAGCCGGCCCATCCCGACACCGGCAAGGTCGTGCTTCTCAGTGTCTCGGCCCGCTCCGCCACCGCCGACACGCTGCTCATCGTCCGCACCGCCGGGCTCAACCGGGGCCAAGCCTTGACCCTGAATGCCCTGCGTACCAACCTTGAGGATGCAATCCGCCGGGTCTATGGCCTCGGGCTCTTCTCGCAGGTCGAAGCCGAGACTTCCAGGATTGCGGACGGTGTGCGAGTCACCTTCGTCGTCAACGAGTTCCCGAAACTCAGATCCGTCGACTACGAGGGATACCGCCGCGTCCGCAAGAGGGACCTCGATGCCAAGGTCAAGGCCAAGGAAGGCGAAATCCTCACCGACAAGAAGGTGTTCGATTGGCAGCAGGAAATCCTGAAGCTCTACAAAGACAAGGGATTCCTGCTCGTCAAGGTCGACCACGAGACGACCGGACCCGACGCGCTCAGCCAGGTAGCACTGACCTACAAGATCGACGAGGGTGACCCGGTGCGAATCCGGGACATCGAGATACTCGGCAACGACCACTTCACCGACGAGCAGATTGAAATCAAGCTCACCAACCGCCAGAAACGGTGGTACCGCAAAGCAAGCTTAAAGGAAGACGAGTTCGTCAAGGACCTCGACCGCATCGTCGACTTCTACAAGCAACGCGGCTTCATCGACGCGAAGGTGCTCGACTACGACATGCAGTTTGACCAGGGCTGGGCCAGCATCACCATCAATGTCTCCGAGGGCAGCCGGTACTACTTCGGGAACGTGACCATCAAAGGTGACTCGGTGATGAAGGAAGCGAATCTTAGAAAGCTCATCCGGTACCATTCCGGAGAGCCGTACAACACCAAACTCGCCCAGGCGACTCTGCAGGATCTGTTCGGCGCCTATTCCGAGGAAGGCTACATCTACGCGCAGGTGGCGCCGGTCGAGAACGTCCGCTCGGATACCGTCGACATCACCTACGAGATCAGCGAGGGGTCGCCCGCAACCATTCGCCTCGTCGGCATCGAGGGCAACGAGCAGACCCACGACAATGTCATCCGCCGCGAAATCAGTTCTCTGCCCGGGTACACTTTCCGCCGCTCCGAGGTGATACGCTCGCAGCGCGACATCTTCAACCTCGGATTCTTCGACGACGTCACCCTCGACTACCGCCGGGCTGACACGACCGGCGCCATCGACCTCATTTACAAAGTCAAGGAGAAATCGTTCTTCGGCACCATCGGCGCCGGAATCACCTACTCGCCAACGGACGGCGTCACCGGCTATGTCGAGCTCCAACAACCAAACCTGTTCGGCCGGGGTCAGAGCGCGAAGGTGAAGCTCGAGCGAGGCGGCAGGAAGACCAACGTCGAGCTGGGATTCAGCGAACCCTGGCTATTCGACCGACCGTTGTCCGCCGGCGCCGACATCGCGTACTACACCTACACCTACGACTACTACGACAAACTGCAGATCGGGGGCGGGCTCTCGTTCTCGCGGCCCCTCCCCCTCGACTACACTCGTGCTTACCTCTCTCTGCGCGTCATTGACGCCTACGTCCCGCCGACGTCCATAGGGTCCGGGTACAAGCCGACCGACACGCTGTTCAGTATCTACGGAGATACCACGCACAAGACCGCGTTCAACCCAAGTATCACCTTCAGGAGAGATTCACGCGACTACATCTACAACGCGCTCAACGGCTCGTCCACCACGTACGAACTCGGTTTGTCGGCAGGCGACATCAACTTCCATCGCCACATCTTCGACATGAGCCAGTATTTTCCTCTGTTCTGGAGGTTCGCCCTGATGGGGCGGACTCGGCTCGGCTACATCACGGGCTTCACCAGTTCGGACAGAATCCCCATCTATGAGCGGTTCACGCCCGGCGGCACCGGCGTGGACGGCATCCGCGGCTACGGTGAGAACTCCATCGGCCCGAAGTCCTCGGGCTATGTCATCGGCGGACGGGCCGAGGCCATCTTCACGCTCGAGTACAAACTCCGGCTGTCACGCCAACTCTCCTTCCTTGCGTTTGCCGACGCCGGCAACGCCTGGAACTCCATCGACCAGTTCAGCCTCTCCGACCTGAAGCGCGGCGCCGGGATCGGAGTCAGGTTGGAAATCCCGATGCTCGGGCTTATGGGGTTCGACTTCGGCTACGGGTTCGACAAAGACAACCCGGGCTGGGAACCCCACTTCCAGGTCGGCCGGACCTTCTAGACCGCTCTCAGTTTACAGCCGACGGCTCACACCCGCGGATGGGATCCAGTTGGCCGTTTTCCATAATTGGTGCTTGATCGGGAATTCGGACCTAGTCATTGGTCGTTCCCTGTATCCGCGCCCGGTCACTGACCCTACCGGTACAGCTGCCCACGCGGATGCTGGTATGTGCGTTTGGCAAACGGAAAGACTATCTGGTTGTAGAAGTTGTCGAACAGCTTCTCGCCGTTCAGGCCGGACCGCTCCGGATGAAACTGGACCCCATACAGCGGCCGGGTCATGTGATGCATCGCCTCAACCGGGCACGAAGCCGACCGCGCAATGATGTGCCAGCCCGCGCGCTCAATCGGCTCCGCGACGACGTACTCACGATGGCTCTCACGGAAGTCCATCTCTGGCTCCATCCCGTGGAACAGCGGGCCGGGCTCGGAGATGATGATGGTCTCGTCCCGCTCTATCAACTCGCCCGCCAGGACTTGTGTTCCGGATGCCCGGGCGAAGAGCTGATGGCCGAAGCAGATGCCAAGGGTGGGCATCTTCAGGTTGCGCACGAACTCGACCAGCGGACCGGCCGGCATCTCTTTTGAAAGCAGCCACTGCGAGCCGGAGATAATAACTGCGCAGTAGGTTTCCATGTCGTAGGCCCGCTCGGGCACTCCCCACGACACCTCGATGGCATCGGAGAAGCGCTCAACCTGGGCGATGTAGCCCTTGATCTTCTCTTCGGCCTTCTCGCGATAGCAGTTCACTACCAGTGTTCTCACCACCCGCCTCCAATCTTGCCGCTGTCGCCCGTATTTGGGAGCCGACAGATATACGCATACGCATCGTGATGGTGGATCGACTCGAAACTCTCGACCGCGACCTCGTAGCCGGTCACGAGCGGATGCTCGTCCAGTCGCTTCGCCACCTTCCGCACCACGTCCTCGACGAACGCCGGGTTCTCAAACGCCCGGGTCGTCAGAAGCTTCTCGTCCTCGCGCTTGAGCAGCGAGTAGACTTCGCTCGAACCGCAATCCTCAACCAGGTCGATCAGGTCCTCCAGCCATAGGAAGCCTCGGAACTCGACCGCGACACGGATTTCGGCCCGCTGGTTGTGGGCGCCTGACTCCACCATTTCCTTGGAGCAGGGGCAGAGCGTCGCAACCGGCACCACAGCCCCAAGCCGCAGTCGAAACCGGTCGCCGAGTTGGGCGACAACCTGGCAACGGTAGTCCATCAACCCGCGCACTCCAGAGACCGGCGCAGTCTTCTCGATGAAATATGGAAATTCCATCTCCAAGTGAGCCGAGTCGGCCTCAAGCTCTCTTCTCATGTCGCGCAGAATCGCCCCGACCTTGTGCAGGTCAATCTCACGATGGTAACGGCCAAGGATTTCGACGAACCGGCCCATGTATGTCCCGCGGTGCTCACGGGGCAGGTCCACGTACATGCTGATTCGTGCAACCGTATGTTGTTTGCGTCGCGCCTTGTCGAGTAGGACAATCGGGTAGCTGAGGTTCTTTACCCCGACCTTGTCAATCGGTACGCCGCAAGCGCTTGGTAGTCTCCGTATATCGTCCATCGTCCCTGGCCCTCTAGTCCCTAGTCCCTAGCCCCTAGCCCCCAGTCCCTAGTCCTCATACCAGCGCGTGGCTGCGAAAACTGTAGTGGCTGTCCCGGGAAACCACCACGTGGTCGAGCAGCCTGATGCCAAGAATCTTCCCGGCCTCGGCCAGACGACGCGTGAGCCGGATGTCGTCGTCCGACGGCGTCGGGTCCCCGGACGGGTGATTGTGGACGACGATGACGCTCGCGGCACCGGCCCGGATCGCCCGCTCGAAGACCTCGCGGGGGTGCGCGAGTGTCGTGTCCAGACTGCCGACCGAAACCTCGGCCTCACCGATGTGTCGGTTGCGGGAATCGACGTAGAATGTAAGGAAACACTCCTTGCGCCAGTCCTTGACGCTCGAGCGCGCCCGCCGCGCGACCTCTTTGGGGTCGGACAGATCGACCCGCTCTTTCACGCAGGGCGTGTCGTCGCTGCGCCGCGCCAGTTCGAATGCTGCCACAATCTGGCACGCCTTCGCCTTGCCGATGCCGGGCACGAGCATCAACTCCTCGATGCTTGCGCGCCCGACTTCGGCCACGGAATGGAACTGATTCACGAGCTGCTGGGCGATGTCGCGCACCGGCATTCCCTTGGTGCCGCGGCTGATAATGATGGCCAGGAGTTCGACCTCGGATAGGTTCGCCGCCCCGACCTTGACGAGCCGCTCCCGCGGCCGCTCATGCACCGGCGTTTCCGCCATCGTAGGGTGCCTTGGCTGTTCGCCCGCCTTGCCGCCTCTGACCTCACTCACTCCCTTTTCTCCCTCACTCCCTGTCTCCCTCGGTCGCTTTCGCGACCGTGAACTCCCACGCGCACCAGACATCGTCCGGGTGCTCGTCCGGCGGACAGCAGATGCAGCGGGTCTCGATCCTCGGGTCAATCGTCTTGGCGAACCACTCGTACTCCACCAGCCCGACGGGTTTGCACGGAAAATCGGGCAGCCCCTTACGTTTACGCGCCGACTGGACCCGGCAGTCGAGCATCCGGAACAAAGCCCGTTTCTCGCTCTGCTCGACTACCTCCTGCTTATTGAGGAAGGCGTAGAGGCGCAACGACAGCGCCTTGACCAACGCGGGAATCCCGCCATGAGGGGCGATTGCGTGGCGCTCCATGATCCGCTTCGCCTCGACGACAGTGAACTTGCGCCAAGCCTCGGCGTCGGTCTTGATGGCAGCATCAAGCCCGTAGGCCCGTTCCACCGCCTGGAACCACAGCCCATCATGCGCCAGCCAGTTCTTCGCTGAATCCTCAATCAGGCCGGCCAGGTCGTCGCGACTCAGACCCGCGAGCTGCGGGAATCGCTCATTCATTGTGTGTGATGATATAGTCACGTTGAACCAAGTCAACGGGAAGGCAACAAAGTGAAGGGCGGGCTTGCGCCCGCCCTTCAAGCCTCGGCTCGGCTTCTACCAGCGGTTGCCGGAGAAGCCGCCGCTGCGCGGTGAACGACGATCGTTGCCGCGAGGCGGACGCTCGGTGCGCTCACGCGCCACGTTGACGGTGAGCGGCCGGCCGTCCATCTGTTGTGAATTCAGGGCCGCAATCGCCGCGGTCGCTGCGTCGGCAGCGGCCATCTCGACGAACGCGAATCCCCGTGACCTGTCCGTGAACTTATCCTTCACGATGCTGACCGAAGTCACTTCGCCATGCGGACTGAACAGCTCATTGAGCTGCGTCTCGGTTGCGCTGAAGGGAAGATTCCCTACAAATATGCGCGTACCCATTATAACGGACCTCCGTTTGTTTGCGCTTGAGAACCGTTGAAGGGAGCTACGGGCGGGTCTGGACTAAACACAGACTTGGACTCATAGACACCTGACGTTACACAAGCAGTCTTGGGACCTTGTTACTCTGTGTCGGCTGCAGGTCCCCTTGGCAACCAACAGCTGATTCTAGCAGGAGACGCCGACGTGTCAAGGAACGCCGATATTCACGACGAGCCCCGGAATCCCACCCCATGTGGCCACCCCGATGCTGTCGATGTCGTCTGCGTCTGCGCACGCTCGCAGTCCGGCCTTCACCTCTTCCAGCAGGTGCCGGACACTCCAGCAGAGATGCCCGAGCACGCCGAGAATCCTGTTCAGGAACCGCACGGCCTCAGGGATCTGCAGTCGCCTGCGTCGAGCGTCCCGAGCACGGCAAGTCCAGACTCCGTGCCAAGGTCAAGTGCAGGGAACCTGTGCTGACGCTTCATCGCTCAGGACCCGCCTCGCCCCGCGCACCGGAACTCGGGAGCCAACGCAGGATATAGCGCACGGTAGCGTTCGTAGGCATCGACGTACGCGGCAGCATCCGACCCCGGCCTCGTGCAGCCGGTCTCGCGCACGGTTCGCTTGCACGCGTGCTCAGCATTCGGATAGATGCCTGTCCCAACTCCGGCCAGCAAGGCCGCGCCGAATGCCGCCCCTTGAGTGACGTTCACCTCGACAGTCTCGACTCCGAACACGTCTGCCATCATCTGCCGCCAGAAAGCCGAGCGCGAGCCGCCGCCTGACACGCGCACCCGCGAGCAGCTCTGACCCAAGCTGCACAGCAAGTCCAGGCACTCGCGCAGAGAGAACGTTACGCCCTCAAGCACTGCCCGCACCATGTGCGCCTTGGTGTGCTGAAGTGAGAGACCGAAGAAGACGCCGCGCGCATCCGGGTCAGCATGTGGCGTCCGCTCGCCGGTCAAGTACGGCAGAAACAACAAACCGTCTGAGCCCGCCGGCACCGTGGCAGCCAACTCGGTAATGATGTCGTAGACGTCGCGGCCGGTCCGCGCCGCCTCAGTCTTTTCCGGTTCGCACAAGGCATCTCTGAACCATCGCAGGCTGCCGCCCGCGGACAACGTCACACCCATCAGGTGCCACGTGTCAGGCACTGCATGGCAGTAGGCGTGAAGCTCCCCGGTCGGGTCGAACTTGTACTCATTCGTGGCTGCGAACACCACTCCGGACGTACCGAGGGTGACTGAGACGATGCCCTCGCGCGCTACGCCGGTCCCGATTGACTGTGCCGCTTGGTCGCCCGCGCCGGCCACGACGGGAGTTCCGGCACGCAGCCCCGTCGCGGCCGCTGTTTCCGTGCTTACTTCTGCGACCACTTCGCGCGACTCGTGGAGAGGCGGTAGCCACTCGCACGGAATATCGAACAGCCCCAGAAGCTCCTCCGACCATGCCCGCTTCCCCACGTCCATCAACAATGTGCCGGAACCGTCGGCGACATCCATTGCGAAAGCCCCGGTCAGCCGGTGGCGAACGTAGTCCTTGGGCAGCAGGATGTGCCGGACGCGCCGATACACCTCGGGCTCGTGCTCGCGCACCCAGAGAATCTTGCCCGCGGTGAAGCCTGTAAGAGCAGGCTTCCCGGCCAACTCAATCAGCTTCGCCCGCCCGACCTTCTGCTCTATCTCCACGCATTGCGCCGCGGTCCGCTGGTCGTTCCACATGATGCACGGCCGCATCACCCTACCTGCCTCGTCCAATAGCACGAGTCCATGCATCTGCCCGGTCAGGCCGATGCCGCCAACGGTCTCCCCTCTCGCGCTTGCCAGAACCCGCCTGATACTGGTGATAGTGGCTTGCCACCAATCTTCAGGGTTCTGCTCGGCCCAACCGGGTCGAGGAATCTGCATCGGATATTCAGTCGTAGCCTCGGCGAGGACAGCACCATCAGGGGCAATGAGGACGGCTTTGCTTCCAGACGTTCCGA
>CAYOCZ010000057.1:11409-12469 GCA_964402475.1 uncultured bacterium
CCTCCAACCATCCCCGCGCCTTGTCGGGATGATTCACTGCGTACACGATGGACTCGTGGTCAAGCTCGTTGATGCGGTCATTGGCCGCGCGCAACGCATCCATTGAGATACGCAAGGCCACATCTACCGGCATCCGCTCCGGGTTGATGTCAATGCCGAACCAGCCTTGATACCCGTGCATCTTCAGGACGTAGAGCAGCGCCTCGGTCTGCTCCGGCGAGACCGCGCCCACGTTCAGGTCCTGGTCGAAGTTGCCGAGCGGCTGGCTGTTCAAGTGCACGTGGCAGAGCCTGCCTTCAGACAAAGGCCAGCTGTACGCATGGGGCAGGTCCTCGCAAGCCATCAGCGCATGCCCGACCTCAGGATTCAGCCCGACGAGCGTATGACCCTCAACGAGCAGACGCCGGTTCTCCGGGTTCTGCAGCCTCTCTTCGACCATTCGACAAAGCAGCATTCCCTCCGGTGTCGTGCCGAAGATGATTCTCCCGCGCGGCTCGTAGGGCTTGGGCTCGAACGCCACCCGCACCCCGGGCACGCAATCCATCGCCTCGGCCAGGCCATCGGCAAACCGGTCGCGCATCGCCACGAAGTCGATTCCAAACGGGTTCTCGTATCCGTCAATCCCGGGCCAGACAACACAGAAGTCAGTTTCCATGCGGCAATTCATCTCCAGCGCACGCCGTGTGACCTCAATAGCTGCCTTGCGTGACTCAGGCAGCGGGCTTGAGAGAGAGCCGAACTCGAACTCGCGGCTGCGGAACAGAAGCGGCACGACAGTTACCAGGCGGATGCCGGTGTCGGCGCAGAAGTCACGCCACAGTCTCTCGTTCTCCTCGTTGATTTCGTTCGGGTAATGCGCCTCCAGCCCGGCAAGACCATGCGTCTTCAGCCCTCGCGCAATCTCCAGCCGCTGCTCGATGCTCAGGTCCGGCCCGTACTTCTCGTGGAACCGGCTGTCGGAAGGTGAGAAGAACCAGATGCCGGCGGAGAACTTCAGGTCAAGGTTGAACATGATTATGCGGTTTACTCATCATGCAAGTGCTGTAGAATCAATGTGTAT
>CAYOCZ010000058.1:0-12452 GCA_964402475.1 uncultured bacterium
CCTGAGCGCCGTTCCCCCCTCGCCGACGGCATACCCGTTGTCGTCGTCCTTGAAGCAGACTGAATTGAGACCGTTCAACGTCCCTGAGACCTGCATCGCCCAGCTGGTGCCGCCGTCAGTGGTCTTCACTATCTCGCCTCCGCCTTCCGGTGAGGCGCCAACTGCGTACCCGACCAGCGTGCCCATGGGGAAATGAACCGAGTTCAGCTCAGCCATCGTCCGCGAGGTCTGCGCTGTCCAGCCTCCGAAAGCCAGAGAGCATGGCAGCAACAGGCTGCCGATCACTGCTGCGTTGCGCCGACATCCAACGCTCATTCTTCCTCCTCTGTCTGCCCTTTGGTTGTGTGAGATTCCCTGTTGCCCGCTGCCTCCTCGCCTTTCCGACACGCTGTTTACCGCGCCCGCCTGGCACGGGAGGCGCATGAATGCGCCAGCGAGGATGACATGACCTGATGCAGCGCGTCAGTAGACCTCCCGACTACTGCCTGTCAATAGTTGGATGGCGGCCCGAACACCGGGTCGGGTATGGAGCGAATACCGCGCCAGGAGCGGCGGGAGCTTTCCCGGATGGACCCGGTTCTCTGCATGGTGGCGAGCTCTGGGCTCGACCTCAGCGTCGCCGGTGAGTCACACGTCCCCACCCGCCGTCAGCACAAAACCACAAGCGCCGCCCAACCACAATGGATGGTATGACGTTGTCCTTGGGCCACAATTCTCACGTGGGGGGAGCGGACCAGAGTCGGCCTGGGGGGTAGCAGTCGAAGAAGGAATAGGCCAGGACTAAGGTCAAGGTATAGAAGGTATAGATGGAGGATTGAAGCGAGCGTTGACGCGGAGGTTGAGTTGAGGCTTGAAGCGAGGCTTTGGACGAGACTTCGAGCGTGAGTCGAAAGGAACGACGCGTGAAGCGATAGCGCGAGCGTTTGAGCAAGTGATGAACCGGGAGTTCAACCAAGACCTGAACGGAGGCTCCGATTATGGCTTCCAGCGAAGCTTCTAGCGAGGTTTCAGCCGAGGCTCCTGGCGAGGATTCGGATGCAGATTGACGCCGGGTTTGACGAGCGCAAAGGCAAGAGAGCAAACCGGCCAAACCTTGACACTCCAGCCTCGGGTTTCATAATCATCGCCGATGGCGAGGTCCAGAACCGGTGCCGCCAGGAAGCCGGCAATCCGGCTGGGCTGGCAGCGCGCGCTGCTGCTGGCACTGGTCGTGGCCGGCCTCTTCGCCGCGTACCTGTCGGTAGAGCTGAAGCAGAACCGCGAGCCGGGGTTCCCGCTCGATGACTCGTGGATTCACCTGACCTTCGCCCGCAACCTCGCCCGCGGCTGGGGCTTCGCGTACAACCACGGTGAGCCGGTTGCCGGTTCCACCGCCCCGCTTTGGACGTTCACCCTCGCGTTCTTCCATGTACTCACGCCCAGCGCCACGGTGATGGTCATGGTTGCCAAGTTGCTCGGCGCGGCTCTGCTCTTCATATCAGCCGCCTTCGCCTTCCGAATCGCCGGACGAATCACCGGGAGTGAACGGCTCGGGCTTGCCGCCGGTCTGGCGGTCGCGACCCTCGGCCCGATGGGATGGGCGATGATGTCCGGCATGGAAGTCACGCTGTCCGTGGCCCTGACCCTGGCCGGCATCTACTACTACCTGAGGTTCCGCACCGGCTGGCTGTCAACGCTGGCATGGATCCTGTTCGGGCTCGCGGCCTGGGCCCGGCCCGAGAGCCTGTTGCTTGCCGCGTTCGCCGCACTCGACTCGTTCCTGCGCCGGTCCGCACTGAAGCAGCGGTTGACCTTCTGGCGCGGGTTCGTCATCTGGCTCGCCATCGTCCTTGCCTGGCTGGGATTCAACTACTCGCTCTCCCGCAGTCTCTTTCCTCTGACCTACCTGGCCAAGGCCGGCAAAGCCGGCCTGCTCACCGCCATCGCTACCGGCAGCCTTCCTCAACTCAAGGGACTGCTGACCACCGGCGCCCCGTCTTACTTCGCCGAATTCTGCGTTCACCTCTGGCGCGCGAATCCGGTGCTCTGCCTGCTCGTGCCGGTCGGGCTGGTCGGGCTCGTAGCGTCGGCGTTCCGACGCAGGCACGACGGCGGGCTTCTGATTCCGCTGGTGGTGCTCGGCTACGTCCCGCTCATCGGCCTCGTCTCGCCCTCGTTCGGCGCGGCGTTCCAGAGCGGCCGCTACATCGGCAACGTGACGGCGCTGGCCGCGGTCGTGGCGGTCATCGGCGTCGCGTACGTCTGGCGCTGGATTCGACACCCGGCGACACGACTCGGAGTGGCGGTCGCCCTGTCGGCGCTGGCGGTCTTCAACGCGGTGACCGTGTCGGTTGCGACCGTCCGGAACACGACTCGGGCCGAGTCGTCCATCAACCAGATGCAGGTCGCGCTGGGACAATGGCTCGCCGACAATACGCCGGCCGAAGCGACGCTTGCCTGCAACGACGTCGGCGCCATCGGCTACTTCTCCAACCGCCGCATCTTTGACCTCGTCGGGTTGGTGACAAGGGAGTTCATCCGATACCGGCCGGACCGTGCAGGCCTCATGGCCTTCTTCAGGGACTGGAAGCCCGACTTCCTTGTCATCTTCCCGGCCGCGTTTCCCGGCCTTAGGGACGCGCCGTTTCTGAAGGCCGTCGCCCGCGCCAACGTCCCAGACAACACCGCCAGCCTGCTCGACCCCCAGCCGCGGCCGAGGACCATCGCCGGTCTCCTCGTCCTTGACCTTGTCGTTCAGCCGGTCCCGGTAACGCTGGCAGTCTTCAAGTGCACGTGGTAGCCCGGACCGATAATCTGGGGACGCTAACTTGATTTCTGCTTGCGCTAGATGAGCGATTCGAGCCGGTCGCCGAGCCAGCGCGCCTGGCAGCGCCGGTTGAACCGGTCCCGGCTCACGCGGGCAAACTGAGCCGGGTCTCGCTTCATTTCACCAAGTGCTTCGGCCAGTTTCCTGCCGTCGAGGCCGCACGCAACTCCGGCTCCGGCTTCTGCCACCAAGCCTGCCGCCTCGTTCGAGCCCTCTCCCCAGACGACAATCGGCCGCCTGGAGCCCAGATACTCGTAGAGCTTGATGCCGACCGGCTGCCCGGGCTTGCCGACGTAGAGTAACGCACCCGCCCCCTTCATCAGCGCGCAGGCCTCGCCGTGCGGTAGCGTGCCGAGCAGTCGCACTTGCGGGTCATGTTCGAACCTACGCCGGGTCTCGCCGTCAATTCGTCCGGCCAAGTAGAGCTTCGCCTCCGGCCGCTGCCGCAGGGCTTCTACCAGCGAAGAAACCTCTGCCTGGTTCCGCCAGAGGTTGCCGACGTGAACCACGCTGAATCCATCGAGCTTCGCCGGCTCGACCTCGAAGTCGGTCGGGTCGAAGCCGTTGTCCAGCACCTCGCAGCGTGGGCCCACGGCACGCGCAGTCCCTTCGTTCACCGCGAGCACGAGGTCGGAATGGTCGACCGCGTAGCGCCGGACGCGTCGCAGCGCCGCCCGCTGGTACCGGGGCGGCGGAGCAAACCCGGTCGGCCACGGGTCGCGGAAGTCCGCGGCCAGCGGCACGTGGGCGTGGGCCTTGAGCCTGACCCCGAGCAGCAATGCCGTGAAGGGCGGCGCGGTGGCGAATATCGCCGCCGGCTTCTCCTGGTCGATAATGTGTCTGCCCGCGACTGAGCCGAACGGCAGCCAGCCGATCTTCGAGTCCGGGAACAGCAAGCGGTTGAGCAGTCGCGGCCCGGCGCCGAGTCCCTGCGCCAACGCCGGCGTGAGTCTCTTGGCCTTCGAGCGAATGAGGTTGAGCAGCCGGTTCGGGTCCACACTCTCGGTTCGGTAGATGCGTGAAGCCTTGAGGTCGTCAAGCAGGTGCGGGTCGTAGTGGTAGTAGGCTACCGGCTTGACCGTGAGTATCAGCGGTTGCCAGCCCGCCTCGGGCAGGAACTTGCAGAGCTTGGTTACCCGCATCACGCCGGAGAGACCCAGCGGCGGCGTATAGTACGCAACAACCAGGAGCCTGCGCACGGTCAGAAATTACCCGCGATTGAAGAAGTGTCAACCATGGGCCTGGGTGCCGAGGTGCTTCCGGATCTGCGCCACCACCTGGTCGGCCGGAAGCTCCACCGGTTCTAGGCCCTTGAGGAACTCAAGCAGGCCCCGGACATCGAGCGTCAGCAGGTGGTCTTCAATCTGCAATTCCCCCGGCAGCGACCGAAAGAACGCGCCCGAGCCAAGGCTGTCCTCGAGCCGGAACAGGCTCCCGCTCACTACGTCCCGGACCGCCGACAGGTCGGGCGCGGGAAACGACTTGAGCTTCGCGTCCGGTTTGCGGCCGGAGAAGACAAGCAGCTTCCCGTCCATGTCGCTCGCGTCCCGGCCCTGTGCGCTCAGCGCCTCGGACAGGATGTAGCCGTAGGTGGAGCCGAGCAGGTGCACAAGCAGCAACTGGTTCCCGTCCCGGAAGTACGGGAACTGGTTGGGGCCGAGGTCCGGGAAGAGCCGCGCTTTGAGCACCGGCGCGAGCCGGTACGAGTACCCGCCGGTTCCGGTCCCCTCGAAGACCTTCGTATTGGACGAGACCGCTGCCAGCGGCCGCACCATCACCTTCTTCTCTTTCTCCCGATGCTCGACCAGTTCCCACGACCGTCCGGCCAGCACGAAGTGGTGAAATACGAAGAAGACCGTCCCGATCTGCCGGCCCGTCGTGATGTCGTGCACTTCGTAGTTCCCGAAGGTCTTGTCCTGAATGTTCGAGTGGACCTTGCCGGTTTCGACCCGCTGCTCCGTGGCCGGACCGTTGAAGTAGACACCGGGCCGCTGGGCGACGACTTCGCCCAGGTCCACCAGCTGCCGGAACGCGCGGTCAATCGGCGCATCGCCGCCCGCCAGCGACCGGAGGATACGTCGCACCGAATCCCAGGTCGTGCCGATACGCCGGCGCTGGAACAGGTACGAGCAGACCTGCTGTGGTATCACCGACAGAGCAGGCGTGTAGCTCTTCTCGTGCAGCCGGCCCTCGCGCGCGCATTCGAACATCGTCTCGAACAGGAACTTCTCCCAGAGATTCAGGTAGAGTCCGAGCGCCTGCAGGTTGGACCCGCGCCGGCGGTTGCCTCGGCCCATCCGCTGCAGCAGCGACGAGACATTGAACGGCGGCCTCACGAGCACCACGCCGTCAATATCGCCGATGTCGATTCCGAGTTCGAGCGTCGACGTGCAGCAGAGCAGCCCGGTCTTCTCCCGGTTCATCGTCGCCTCGACGCCTTCCCGTGCCTCCCGGGTCAGACTGGCATGATGCACCCAGACCCGGTTCGTGAACGGCGGGCGGTTCAGCAGCTTCGAGTATTCCTCCGCGTACGAGCGGGCATTGAAGAAGCAGAGCACCTTTCGGCAGTCGCGCTTCTTGAGTTCCCCGACGACCCGCTCGGGCCAGCCGTCGCCCATCGGCATCAACT
Organism: uncultured bacterium; assembly: GCA_964402475.1. Lineage (GTDB taxonomy): Bacteria > Hydrothermota > Tepidihabitantia > Tepidihabitantales > Tepidihabitantaceae > UBA2258. Next base: position 5,436 of record CAYOCZ010000058.1, read on the forward strand.
CCTCGTCGATCTCGCGCCGGCCCGGCACCTGGACGACGACCGGGTCGGGGAAGTAGCGCCGGCCGATGTCGAGGTCATCAATCGTGGCCGACAAAGCGTAGTACCGGATATCGGCGTTAATCAGCCGCAGCCGTTCGAGCAGGACGCGCAACTGATCCCCGCGCGGCGTGTTGTCCAGCAGGTGAAGTTCGTCGAGTATCACGGCGGAGAGTTCCTTGAATATACGCGTGTGCCGGCAGAGCAGCGAATCGAAGGACTCCGGCGTGGTTATCAGCATGAACGGTAGCTTCGATTCGTCGATCGCCGGGTGGTCGCCGGTTTTGCGGGCCAGACCCAGTTCCAGATACCCAAGTGGCTCGGACAGCCGGCGGTGAAGGTCGTTCACCAGCGCTCGGGTCGGCGACACGTAGAGGACCGAGAACCGGCCGCGCCATTCAGGCAGCAGCCGTTCAACCGCCGGCGCGACCACGGCCTCGGTCTTGCCCGACGCGGCCGGCGATATGACGACGACGTTTCGCCCTTCGAGAATCAGGGGAATCGTCCGGACCTGGACTGCGGTCAGCCGGCCGAACCGTGAGAAGAACGGAGACCAGGTCCGCCTCAGAGCAACGCGAATCCCGCGCTCGTCAGCCATGCCCGTGCCGGTCTGTGTCCGTCCGTGCCCGTCCGTGTCCGCCTGTGTCAGGTCTTTGCCGCCGGCAGCACGCCCTGGGCCCGAAGCCGCGTCACGTCGAGTGCCTCGATTGAGAACTTGATGAAGGCACGCACGCCTTCGATGTTCCGACGCGAGGCTTCGCGCAGCAGCTTCTTCTGGTCAAGGTCCGAGACAGTGAAGCCCGGATACGCCCTCCGGTAGATCATCACCATGGTTGAGAAAGCGTCGTACAACGCCTTGTCTTCGAGCGGCTCGAGCTCGACCCGATGCTTGATGCGGTTCGCCAGCTTGATGTACGCGTAGTCATAGGGGCTGGGCGTGGTCGCAAAGACCAGAAGCAGCGACGGGTCGCGGTAGATGTACGGCACGGGACGCACCCGGTTGTGTACCATCCGATCGTTGATGCGCTTCAGGTCCGGGTCGTTTTGCGCGGTCCGCACCAGCCCGTCCATGAAGTTCACGCTCTTGGCCAGGTACATGATGTCCCAGAGGTGCGTGACCGTCTCGGCCTCATCGACCAGGAGCACCAGGCCTTTCATTCCCAGTTCCCGGGCCATCCAGCTCAGGCCGGAGAGGATGTTGCAGTAGAGGTCGGCGGCAGTTGAGAAGTCGTACAGCGCCGGTATCCGCTGGCCGCCCTTCACGCGGAACGGGCTCTTCCGTTCGGTCGCGTACTCCTTGGTGCTCTCGCCCTCGACCCACTGCCAGAAGACCTCGCTCTGCTGCTGGCCGGCATCAATCCGCTGGAGCTTTGCCAGCACCGGTCCCAGGAACACGTGGTCCTTCATGTCCAGGGCAGTGCCGCTCCGCAGCAGGTCGCGGAACCCGTGCTCGGTCGCGTCCTTGATGTAACGCAGATTGTGCACTACTTCCCGGTACACGCGTTTTGGCCGGTGGGGACTCACTTCGGCCGGGTCGAACTGGACCAGGCTCGTAGCCATCCCCGAAGCCAATGCCCGGTGATGGACGTACTCCAACAGGTGAGTCTTACCCGCGCCGTATTCGCCCTCGACCATGAACACGTCGCCCTGACCACGAGCAAGGTTCGCAAGCGCTCCATCCAGCACCGCAATCGGCTTTTCCCGGCCGAAGGTGAATGATTCGACGTCCTGGTGCGGTACGATCCCGAGCCGGAAGGCCTCAATCATCCGGCGCGCCTGGATCGTGTCGATTCCGACCAGCGCTGGCTGCGTCTCGCCCGGCGCGATGTCGCCGATGTTCGAGAGCAGCCGAACCCGTTGCGTCGGGAGCCAAAGCCGCAGCCCGCTCTGGAAGTGGACCAACAGCTCGATCCCGTGCCAGCGGGTGTCGAGAATCTCCCCTTCGCCGAACACCGGGTGGGATACCAGCCGGCGCCGCCGCTCGCGTGCCGGGGTTGTTACGTTCGTGCTGCTGATCTCAGCCTTCTGGATTCTGACTTCGGCCGCGCCTAGAACTCTTCCTTCTCGACCTGCTCCTTGTCGGTCCGCTCGAGCCGCTGGGTGGTGACCCGCAGCAACTTCTCGGCCTCCTTCCGCCCGAATTCGAGCGCCGGCGTTGCCCGGAGCCGGTGGAACGCATCCAGCACGCTGACCACGAAGAGCCGCCGGTACCCGACGTCGAACGCGAAGGCGGAAACTGCAAGGTCGGCCAGCGTGCGGACAATGACGTCGCGCTTCGCCTCGGCCAGCTTCAGCTCGTAGGCAGCCTCAAACAGGGCGGCCAGTCTGGCGCCCAGCCGTTTCAGGAACTCGGCCGGCTCAATCCCCAGTTCTTCGAGGTTGATGCGCACGCCGACCGGGTTGGTTTCGTTAAGCGCCGTCCGCAGCCGCTGCTTCAGCGCCTCGTACACGCCACCCGAACCCTCAAGCAGTAGGTTCTCGTCCGGCACGGCGTAGAAAACCATGGCCCCGGGCAACCGCGAGTTGCCGCATTCGTCCACCAATTGCCGCAGGTTGTCGAGGGCCCGGCGCTTGTCGCGCGACGACGAGATTGACATGCCCCGCTCGGCCTCGTCGAACAGCAATATCAGCCCGGTATAACCGATGGCGTGGACCCACTGGATGAGCGAGCGGAGCACACGGAACGCGGTCGCCTTGTCAATCCGTTCGGAGATCCGGTGCTGGACCCGCACCTCCTTCGACACGTCCTCCCCCTTGAGCCATTGGATGATGTCGCTGAACCCCTCACCGTCCTCGGCCAAGAGGCTCGCAAACGCTCCCCGCACGGCGTTGCTGAAACTCGTGCTCTCGGTCGTCGGCAGGGTCTCCAGGTACTTGCGCAGGCTGTCGGTGCGGTCGTGCAGCTTCCGCTGGTCGTCGTGCCACTTCCTCACCACCGACTCGATACCCTTGTCCCAGACTGCGGTCGGTGCGTCGGCCGGCCGCGGGGCAATCAGGTTGGCGGCGATGCCCCGGTAGACAAGCTCCAGCTTGTCGAACGGGCACTCGGTCGGATTGAGGCTCACATAGGCGACGCAGTAGTTGTGGCGGAACGCGAGATCCCGGACCGTGTAGAGAAAATGGGTCTTGCCCCCGCCGTAGTTGCCGGTTATCAGCTTGAAGCTCGACAGGTTGTACCTCAGGATCCCGTCGAGGTACTCCTCCTCGATCACCTTCAGGTAAGGCTCGAGCCCGACCGTGAAGTGTTCGATACCGAACTCGGGCGGCGTGCCGGTCGAACCGAGCTTGTTGACTATCGCCCGGGCAAGTTGCCTGTCCATTCGCCCTTCGTCATCTGCTGAAGGATATGTACGAGTAGTGCGTGCCCTCGCCCTCTTCGTTGTCCGGTACCCACAGCGCCTTTGCCTTCTCGGTCGTGGCGTCGAAGTTCGCCACGTGCAGTTTCAACTGCACCTCGCCGACCGCGAATGCCCCGGCCTGCTTCAGCCGGAACAAGTCGTAGCTGAAGCGAACGCGCGGGTACTCGACGAACTTCTCCTGCGCTGGGTTCAGCCGGAAGCTCTCCGGCTGCATCAGAAGGACAAGCTCGGACAAAAGGTCCAGCAGGAAGACACGCGTCCCTTCATTCAACCCTCCGAGAACGCAGAGCCGGCGGTAGGCTGCATGCAGCCTCGCCGCCAGCTTCGTCGGCTCGACCGACTTCTGTCTCAGCCGCTCGTTCCACTTTCTGAGGGTCGTCGCCAGCTCCCCCGGACCGAGGCTCAGGCCGGACTTGAGCTTCTCGACCTCCGGCCCCCAGAAGATGGTCGCGCTGCCTGCCTCAAAGTCGGCCCTCACCGTGAACAGGCCGACTCTCAGCAGCGGTAACTGCCCCTTGATGGTCATACCCGAACCTTCGAGCCCGGCCACGAGCTGGCGGCCGAATTCGAACTTGAACTCGGCCCGGCCCTGTTCAATCGCGGCCGCCTCGTTCCGGCACCACTCAACCAGCCGCCCCCGGACCTCGGAGTCGGGGAAGGCCTGAATCGCGGAGCTCAACTCGGTGATGGCCTTGGCCCGCGCGTGGACATTGTTGACCGGGTCGGAAAGCAGGCCGCGATAGGCGATTAGCCGCCGGGCCAGCTTCTGCGACTGGCCGCTCAGCGACTGCAGCAGTTCAACGAGCCCTTCCATAGCTTTCGAGTATAGGCCATGCGGGGTCCAAGTCAACCGGTCGGGCCAAGAGCCCGATCTTCCGCACCTTCGAACCGGATTGGCGCCTCCGCCCGACGTCTGAATTCGCTTGACGTGCAGCGGGCAGCGTGTGTATAATAAAGACTGATGTGGGATTCTCCCCGTCAGGTTCAAACCCCGGGTTACTGTCGGCCTGCGGCCGGCAGCCCGCCCGGCAGTAAAGGAGGCCTAAGTGCGTGAAGACAAGCAAAAATCATCCCCAAGTGACAGCGAATCCGGCGCCGCACTTGCGCAGCGCTACGGTGTACCTTTTGTTGACCTGGCGAACTTCAAAATCGACTCCGAGGTGCTGCAGATGTTCCCGGAGCAGTTCATGCGCACGAAGCAGGTCATCCCGCTCTTCCGCGCCGGCAACACCCTGGCGGCCGCATTCGTCGACCCGGGCGATATCTTCAACGTCGATGAAGTGCGCCGCATGACCGGCATGGAAGTCGAACCGATGGTCTGCCGCGACCTCGAGCTGCAGGAAGCGCTCAACCAGTACTATTCCGCACCCCAGGCTGCCGACCTCCCGGACGAACCGGAATCCATGAGCCTCGACGACCTGCCCGAGGAGGAAGAGGAAACCGGGGCGCAGATCGAGCAATCGGCCGAGCCGCGCAAGCTTGAAGAGCTGGCTTCCGAAGCGCCGGTCGTACGCTGGGTGAACCAGATGATCATCCGCGCGGTCCGCGAGCGCGCGTCCGACATCCACATCGAGCCGACCCGCGAGGGGCTCACGGTCCGGTACCGCATCGACGGTATCCTCCACCCCATTGTCTCGCCGAAGAAGGCCCTGCAGCTTGCGGTCGTTTCCCGTATCAAAATCATGTCCCGCATGAACATCGCCGAGAAGCGCGTCCCGCAGGACGGCCGCTACGGCGCTCTGGTTGACGGCCGCGAGATCGACTTCCGCGTCTCGACATTCCCGACCACCTACGGCGAAACGGTAGTCATGCGTATCCTCGACCGGATGCGCCTCCTCTCGCTCGACGAGCTCGGCCTGATGGGCGAGTCGGCGGCGCTGATGCGGGAGATGATTGCCAAGCCCCACGGCGTGATCCTCATCACCGGCCCGACCGGCTCGGGTAAATCCACCACCGTGTATGCCATCCTCGGCGAAATCCGTTCCGGCGACAAGAACATCATCACCATCGAGGACCCGGTCGAGTACGACATGGACAAAATCTGCCAGTCCCAGGTCAATGAAAGGGCCGGCTACAACTACCTGGTGGGACTCAGGCACATCCTGCGTCAGGACCCGGACGTCATCATGATCGGTGAAATCCGTGACGGTGAGACCGCGATGGTCGCCATCCGCGCCGCGCTGACCGGTCAGCTTGTGTTCTCGACCATCCACACCAACGACGCGCCCGGCACAGTCACCCGTTTGATTGACATGAACATCGAGCCGTTCCTGGTCGCATCCGCCATGGAAGGCACGGTCGCGCAGCGGCTGGTGCGGCAGATCTGCCCGAAGTGCAAAGAAGACTACAACCCGCCCGCCGCACTGCTCGAGGAGCTGGGACTGCCGCCGGGCACCAAGTTCTACCGGGGCAAGGGCTGCGAACGCTGCCGCAACACCGGCTACAAGGGCCGTATCGGCATCTTCGAAGTGATGAAAGTCAACGACCGCCTCCGCGAGCTGATCGTCACGCGGCCGCCGACCAGCGCCATCCGTCAGCTGGCCCGCGAGTTCGGGATGAAGACGCTCTGGGAGGACGGCATCACCAAGGTCGTCTCCGGCACCACCACCATCGAAGAGGTCATGGATGAGGCCGAAAAGGTCGACTAACTAAGGAGCGGAGAGCAATGCCACTATTCCGTTACAAGGTCCGTGACAAAGAAGGCAAGATCGTATCCGGCAGCCTCGAAGGCACCGACCTCAATACCATCGTCGAGCGCCTCGACTCTTTCGGCTACATCCCGATTACGGTTCGCGAAGAGAAGCGGCAAACCGGGCTCGGCGTTGACGTCGGCCGGTTCTTCGAACGGACCAAAGCGGTCGACCTCATCAACTTCACGCGGCAGTTCGTCACCCTGCACCGCGCCGGCCTGCCGATGCTCTCGGCCATCGGCGCGCTGCAGGCCCAGACCAAGGCCAAGCCGCTCTCCCGAGCGCTCGACGCCATCCGCAAGGACCTGATGGGCGGCACCGCGCTCTCGGCGGCGATGTCCAAGTTTCCTCGGGTCTTCAGCGAACTCTACGTCAACTCCATCTGGGCCGGCGAGACGGGCGGCGTGCTGGACGACATCCTCGACCGGTTGGTGCTGCTGCTCGAGCACGAACGGAAGTTGCGGTCGGACGTCGGTGCGGCATTGCGCTACCCGATGATCCTCATGGTCGGCTTCGCCGTCGCCATCGTTGTCCTCGCGACTTTCGTGCTGCCGAAGTTCACAATGCTGCTGACTACCGTCGGCGGCAAGATGCCGCTGCCGACACAGGTCCTGATTACGTTCACCAGCTTCATGTCCAAGTTCTGGTACATCATCTTCCTGCTCGCCGCCGGAGTCGCGGTCCTGTTCTACCTGTTCATCCGCACTCCGGCCGGGCGGCTCTGGTGGGACCGGCTGAAGCTCCGGATACCGATAATCGGGCCGATTCTCTACAAGATGACGCTCTCCCGCTTCGCCCGGATGTTCGAAACGCTGGACCGCACCGGCCTGCCCATCCTGCGCAGCCTGGGTCTCGTCGCCAAGACCGTCGGCAACGTCTACGTCGGCGGAGCGGTCGACAAGCTGGCCGAGTCGGTGCGCCGCGGCCGCGGC
>CAYOCZ010000059.1:0-12166 GCA_964402475.1 uncultured bacterium
GGTCCAGGCCATCGAACAGGTATGTCACCAGTTGGTCACCGCGCACGCCGGGTTGACCGAGCGGCGCGGACCGCTGGGCGTGTTCCTGTTAATCGGGCCGACCGGCGTCGGCAAGACCGAACTAGCGAAGCTCGCCGCGCAGTTCCTCTTCGGCACCGACGCGGCCTTGATTCAACTCGACATGTCGGAGTACATGGAGGAACACAGCATCTCGAGGCTGGTCGGCTCGCCGCCCGGGTACATCGGACACGACGAGGAAGGGCAGTTGACCGGCAGGCTGCGCACGAAGCCCTACTCGGTGGTATTGCTCGACGAAATCGAGAAGGCTCATCCGCGCGTGCTGGATATGTTCCTGCAGGTGTTCGATGAAGGCAGGCTGACCGACACCAAGGGCAGGACGGCTGATGCCAAGAACGCGATATTCGTCATGACGTCCAACCTGGCCGTACACAAGGAAGAGAAGCACCTGGGATTCGGGCCGCAGGAATCCGAAACAGCAAAGGCGTCCTGGGCCAAGGCAGTCGGAAAGCACTTCCGCATCGAGTTCATCAACCGGATTGACGAGGTGGTGGTATTCAGGCCGCTGGATGAATACGCCATCAAGGTCATTCTGAAGCCGATGCTGGAGGAGATACGCACCAGCCTGAAGGAGCAGTACGGCGTAGCCATCGAGTTCGACAAGGCAGCAGCAGACTTCATCGCCCACGCCGGATTCAGCCCGACGCTCGGCGCTAGAGAGTTGCGCCGGACCGTAGAACGCCTGGTCCAAGCTCCCTTGAGCGGACTGGTCCTGAGCGGAGAGCTGAAGCAACACAAAGCCTGGCACGTGGTCTGCAGCGAGCAGGGCTTGTCCGTGGTTCCAGTCGCGGGACAGAGTGATTCCGGGTGATTCCAAGGAGGAGACCAACCTCAAGATGCGGGCCGAGGTGGAGCGCGTCGGCGGCCAAGTAGCCAAGCGCTTCCGCATCTACCAGAAACCCCTCTAGCGCCCGGACAACCAGCCGAGCCAGTCGCCTGGGAGACAGAATCGTGGAATTGTGCATGTTCCGCAACTTGCGGCCCCTGCAGGATACGATGGGCAGTGCGATTCTAGCGTGTTCAGAGCCTGTTGCTCATGCGGTCCTACGCATTGATTGTCCAGGGTCCGGCCTCCGGCTAGAATCTGAGCCTTGACCCCGGAAGCGTCGAATCGAAGATACGCGCTGGTTGCCACGACCATGGCTGCGTTCCTGACGCCGTTCATGGGCGCGGCGGTGAACGTGGCTTTGCCGCGCATCGGCGGCGAGTTCAGGATGAACGCGATTGCCCTCGGCTGGGTAGCCACTTCCTACATCCTTGCCGCCGCAATCGGGCTGGTTCCGCTGGGCCGGCTGGCCGACATGCGCGGCCGGAAGCGCGTCTTCACATGGGGCGTGGTGGTGTTCACAGTGGGCTCGATCGCGTCGGCGCTCGCGGTGTCCGCCACGACCCTGATTGTCGCGCGGGTGGTGCAGGGGCTGGGCGGCGCGATGATGTTCGGAACCGGCGCCGCGATTCTGACCTCCGTGTTCCCGCCACAGGAGCGGGGTAGAGTCCTTGGCATCAACGTGGCCACGGTCTACATCGGACTTTCGCTGGGGCCGACGCTCGGGGGCGTGATGACCCAGGCGCTCGGCTGGCGCTCCATATTCTGGGCCTGCGTGCCGCTAGGAGTCGCCGTGGTCGCGCTCGTCATATGGAAGCTTGATGGCGAGTGGTTCGAGGCGCGGGGCGAGGGGTTTGATGTCGCCGGCACGGCTGTGTATGGCGTGGCGTTGTTCAGCCTGATGTACGGCTTCACCCTGCTGCCGGCGGGGCCCGGGTGGTTGCTCGTCGGGCTCGGGCTAGCGGGCCTTGCCGGTTTCGTGCTGCTCGAACGCCGTGTAAGAAGCCCGGTGCTCGACATCAGCCTGTTCAGCGGGAACCAGGTATTCGCGCTCTCCAACATCGCCGCGTTGGTGAACTACAGCGCGACGTCAGCGGTCGGGTTCCTGCTCAGCCTTTACCTGCAGTATGCGCGCGGTCTGGACGCACGCGGGGCCGGACTGGTGCTTGTTGCCGGGCCGGTGGTGCAAGCTGCAATCTCGCCGCTCGCGGGACGGCTTTCGGACAAGGTCGAGCCGCGCATCGTTGCCTCAATCGGTATGGGCCTTACGGTCGTCGGGTTGGTCTCGTTCTCGTTTCTGGGCAGCGGCACGCCGCTCGGCCTGATAGTGGCAGGCCTGGTTCTGCTCGGGGCCGGGTTCGGGCTCTTCTCTTCGCCGAACACCAATGCGATAATGGGCAGCGTCGAGCCTCGGTCCTACGGCATCGCGGCCGGGATGGTCGCGACGATGCGGATGGTCGGCCAGATGTTCTCGATGGGCATCGTGATGCTCCTGCTCGCTCTGCTCGTCGGCCGGGTCCAAATTACGTCCAGTCAGCACGCCGGGCTGCTCCCGGCGATGAAGGTCGCGTTTGCCGTATTCGCGGCGCTGTGCCTCGGAGGTGTCTTTGCGTCGTTGGCGCGAGGCAAGTTGCACGGGGCCGAGAGGATTGGCCACTAGGTTCTTGGTCACTTGACCATCATCCCTTTGCTTTCGTCCGTTCCCTCAGTAGAATCCGGCATGCGTTTCCGCTACAACCCGTCGAAGACATTCGGCCAGAACTGGGTCGGGGCTTTCATCGCGTACATCGTGATTGACGGGCTGTGCGCCGGACTGGGCATGGGCGTGCCGCTCTTCTGTATCCTGCTCGGGTTCTCGGTCGGATGGTTCGGCGCCGTGCGTGCGTGGCACTTCGTCCCGGGTCACGTCGGCGCGATGAGACGAAGCCTGCGTTACGCCCTGCTCACGTCACTCGTGACCCTCGCGATAATGGCCGCCATATGGGGCAGGCTGGCGTCGCTGGTGTTCCACCCGGTCATCAATCCGGGCAACATGGGCTTGCCGCTGCTTCTCTACGAACCCAAGGCGAGCCTCATCGGCTGGCTGGTGCTGATGATATTCGTCTCGCCCTTCCTGCAGTTCCTTATGACCGTGTTCGGTTCGTTCGTCACCCTGCTGTTCGTGTTCAAACGGTGGCCTGACGGGCCGCCGCCCAGAGTCCCCTGAGGGGATTCCGGGACCCCCGCACTGTCCGACCGGGGCCTCCGAGGCCAAGTCCCGAATGACGAACCAATGTCCTGGTCGCGGAGAATGCTCAAAGCCGGAAGCACACCTGCGGATCCCCGCCATTCGGGTTTGATTCGTAGTCCGGGCTTCTGACTTCGAGCTTGCCGGCGTTGCACCGGCACTACGCCAGCGCCAGCTCTGTCTCGGCGTCGAAGAAGTGAAGGTGGTCGGGCGCGAAGCCGGCTGTCACTGAGTCACCCGGCAGCGGCGCGTCGTTGGGCGGCACCCGGGCGATGAGCACGTCGTTGCCGGCCTTGAGATAGACGATGACCTCGTTGCCCATCTGCTCGACCACATCGACGCCCATCAGCAGTTCCGGCCTGGGATACGATTCCGAAAACTGGGGACAGTCCCCCGGAGCGCCAGGCGCGCGGGACAGTCCCCGTTTTCGGTCATGTCCCGTCGCAGCGCCGAGTACGATTCCTTCGGGCCGGGCTCCGAGCACGACCGGTTTGCCTTTGGCTGGAGCAGGCGGCGCGGCGAGTGCAGGGGCGAGTTCGAGGCGGAGCGAGTTGGACAAGAAACCGGGCGGGGTCTTGTCATCGATTCGGCCGGCCAGGAAGTTCATTGGCGGCGACCCTATGAAGCCAGCCACGAACTTGTTGACCGGCCGGTTGTAGAGCGTCATCGAGTCGGCAATCTGCAGCAGTTTTCCGTCTTCCATGACGCCGATGCGCTGTCCCAGGGTCATCGCTTCAACCTGGTCGTGAGTGACGTAGAAGACGGTAGTCTTGAGTTGGCGGTGGATTCGGGCAAGTTCGGTGCGCATCCCAACCCGGAGCTTGGCGTCGAGGTTGGAGAGCGGCTCGTCGAAGAGGAAGACTTTGGGTGGCGGACGATGGCGCGGCCTACGGCCACCCGTTGCCGCTGGCCGCCGGAAAGGGCCGCAGGCTTGCGCGTCAGTAGTTCGGAGATGCCAAGAATCCGCGCCGCCTAGTCGACCCGCTTGCGGATTTCGTCCTTCGGCACTTCGCGTAACTTGAGCGCGAACGCCATGTTCCCCTGCACCGACATGTGCGGGTACAGTGCGTAGTTCTGGAAGACCATGGCGATGTCGCGGTCCCGCGGCTCGACGTTGTTGACCATCCGCTCGCCGATATAGATCTCGCCTGAGGTAGGCTCTTCGAGCCCGGCAACGAGGCGCAGGGTCGTTGACTTGCCGCACCCGGACGGGCCGACCAGCACGAAGAGCTCCTTGTCCGCGACCTCGAACGTGACGTGGTCGACGGCAACGATGCCCTTCTGATACAACTTGGTGAGGTCTTTGAAGCCTACTCGGCTCATCGGGGTGGTTGGTTACAGGTAGTGCCTATGGCACGAATGACCAATTCCTAATTGCCAATTCCCAATCAACTAGGAAATGACCAATACCTGAATTGGGCATTGGGCCATTGGGGTTTGATTGGTCATTGGGACTTGGTCATTGGGCATTGCGATTCTCCGGCGCTTGCCGCCAGAGAATCGAGAGGATGCGGATAAGGGTCTCGCGTAGGTCGCGCCGCGGCACGACCACGTCGAGCGTGCCGTGCTTCTGGCAGAACTCGGCGGTCTGGAATCCCTCGGGCAGCTTCTCGCCGATGGTACCCTCGATGGTGCGTCGTCCGGCGAACCCGATGAGTGCGCCGGGTTCGGAAACGATGACGTCGCCGAGCATCGCAAACGATGCCGTGACGCCGCCGGTGCACGGGTCGACCGGTACGGCGACGTATGGCACCCGCTCTTTGCGCAGGAGCCCGAGCTCAGCCGAGGTCTTGGCCATCTGCATCAGGGAGTACGCACCTTCCTGCATCCGCGCGCCGCCGGAAGTGGCGACGATGAGCAGTGGCCGGCGTTCGGCCCGGGCGAGCCGGATGGCGCGTGCGATCTTCTCGCCCACGACCGAGCCCATGCTACCGCCGATGAAGCCGAAGTCCATCACCGCGAGGACGACCGGGATTCCTCCAAGCGCGCCACGGCCGTAGACCAGCCCGTCCTTGCGGCCGGTTTTCTCCTGCGACTTCTGTATCTGCTTGTCGTAGTCGGGGAATTGCAGTGGGTCGGCGGGGGACATGTCGGCATCGAGTTCCTCGAGCCGGCCGTCGTCGAGCAGTAGCTGGATGTACTTCCCCGGGTTGATGCGGAAATGGTAGCCGCAGCGGGCGCAGATGAAGAAGTTCGACTCGAGAGTCTTGCGATAGAGGATTTCGCCGCAGCTGTTGCAGCGGAACCACATTCCGTCCGGCGTTTGCGACCGGCCGACCGGTCGGGCGGTCGTGGGCATGGGGCTAGTATAGAAGCGGGGGGCGGGGAGTCAAGAATCAGGTCAGCCGCAATGTCCAGAGCGACTTGACATCCGGCGCCGGTCGGCATAGATTAGTCCATCCGGCCGGGAGCCAGGCAGATGACTATATGACAGGTACAGTCCGGTGGTTCGAACCGAGGAAAGGATTCGGGTTCATCGCGCCCGATGACGGCACGGACGACCTCTTTGTCCACTATGGCTGCATTGCGGTCGAAGGGGAGATTTCTTCTCCGGGTGCGGGTGCGGTCGTCGAGGCACTGGAACCGGGTGATAAGGTCCAGTTCGACGTCGTGCAAGCACCGTACGGCCGGCAGGCCACGCAGGTCAGGCGGGTCGAAGCCTAGACCCCAAGCAGGTTGGGGGGAATACCGCAGCGTTTGACAGCCGGAAGGGGTTCTCTAGTCTTAGCTGATGTGTGAAGTCTTTTTGGGGCTCGGGTCGAACCTGGGCGACCGGGCCGGGCTCTTGGACCAGGCCGTCGCAGCACTCGAGTCACTGGGCAGGGCTACGCGGTCGCGCTGGTATGAGACCGCCGCGGTCGGGCTGCCGGGCGCACCCGCTTTCCTGAACGGCGTTGTCCGACTGGAAACCGACCTCGTGCCCGACGAGCTGCTCCGGCAGACGCGGGGAATCGAGCGTCGGCTCGGCCGCGACCCACTCCGGCGCGCCGGCTCACGGACCATTGACATCGACATCCTGCTCTGCGGCCGCCAGGTTATCAGCCGCCCCGGGCTTGAGATACCTCATCCCCGGCTCCACCAGCGGGCGTTCGTGCTGGTTCCGCTGGCCGAACTGGCCCCGAACCTCGTCCACCCGGTACTGGGCAACTGCGTTGCCGAGATGCTCGCCGAGGTCGACAGCGCGGGAGTGACGGAGGCCTTTGGGGACATTCCCCATGCAGGGACAGTCCCCGTCGGATGAGATACATCTGCGTCGAGGGGCCGATTGGCGTGGGCAAGACCGCGCTGGCCGAGCGCCTCGCCCAGAGGCTGGACGCCAAGCTGGTGAAGGAAGCGGTGGAGGAGAACCCGTTCCTCGACAAGTTCTACGGCGACATGCGGAACTATGCGCTCCAGACCCAGCTCTTCTTCCTGCTCGCTCGTCACAAGCAGCAGCGCGAGCTGCTCCAGCCCGAGCTGTTCCGCGAGACCGTGGTGTGCGACTACCTGTTTGATAAGGACCGGGTGTTCGCCCACCTGAACCTGACCGAGCACGAGCTGGCGCTGTACGACCGAATCTACAAGTTCATGGCCGAGGAGATACCGAAGCCGACCATCGTCGTCTACCTGCAGGCGCAGGCCGAGGTGCTACTCGCCCGAATCAGGCAGCGGGCAAGGAAGTTCGAAGCCGCGATTGATCCCCAGTACCTCGAAGAACTGGCCGACGCTTATAACCATTTCTTCATGCACTACGACGCCGCGCCGGTCCTTATCGTCAATACCGAACGGCTCGACTTCGTGGCGACCCGCGAGGACTTCGAGGACTTGTTCCGGGCGATTGAGGAGACGACCACGGGACGGCGTTTCTACTCGCCGCGGGGGAAAGGACGGTAGCGAGAATGACGGACGAGGTCAGAAGGCAGAATTCAGAAAGCAGAATGCAGAAGTGCGGACGGCGGATGGGGCAGAACTGAGATGTCAACCGGCTCAACCGCGCCCGATAAGCTGACCACGGTCCGGCTCGTGCGCAAGAAGGCGAAGGCTGAACGCATCGTCTGCCTTACCGCCTACGACTATCCCAGCGCCCTGATACTCGACGATGCCGGTGTCGACCTGATACTGGTTGGTGACTCGGCTGCCAACGTCATCTACGGGATGGCCACGACCCTGACCATTGGGATGGACGAGATGGTCTACCACACGCGTGCGGTCGCGGCCGGGGTGAAGCGGGCGCTCGTGGTGGCAGACATGCCATTTCTCTCCTTTCAGGTGTCGGTCGAGCAGGCGGTGGCCAACGCCGGGTGGTTCCTGCAGGCGGGGGCCGAGGCGGTGAAGGTCGAGGGCGCCGGGCCGGTCGTGCCGGCAATCAAGCGGCTGGTTGAACTGGGCATCCCGGTGATGGGGCACCTCGGCCTGACCCCGCAGTCGGTACACAAGCTGGGCGGTTACCGGCTGCAGGCGCGGAAGACTGAGGACCGGGAGCGTCTGCTGGCCGACGCCCGCGCGCTGGCCGACGCCGGCTGTTTCTCCATTGTGCTCGAGAAGGTCCCGGCCGAGGTCGCGAAACGTGTGACTGCTGAGCTGCCGATTCCAACCATCGGCATCGGAGCGGGTCCGGATTGCGACGGACAGGTGCTGGTGCTGCACGACATGCTGGGGTTGTTCGACACGCCGCCGCTCAAGTTTGTGAAGCAATATGCGCAACTGGCTGGCGAAGTCCGCAAAGCCGTGACCGCCTACGCTGAGGACGTCCGCGCCGGCCGTTTCCCGGACCAAGATCACTCATTCCACCTGGAGAAATAGGGCCGATTAACTGCCGAGACACGGAGCCGCAAGCGGCTCCGGAATTAGGAAACTTGGTGTCTTGGGGTCTTTGTGCTAGAATCCCTTCCGCACATGCGTGTAGTTAGGTCAGTGGCCGCGATGCACCGCATCGCCAGGGACTTGAAGCGCTGCGGCCGCATCGGGTTCGTGCCGACCATGGGCTACCTCCACGAAGGTCACCTGCGACTGGTGCGCGCAGCGCGCCGCCAAACAGAATTCGTGGTGGCCTCGATATTCGTGAACCCGATTCAGTTCGGGCCGAAAGATGACTTTCGCCGTTATCCGCGTGACTTCAATCGCGACCGTCGGCTGCTCCAGACGGCCGGGGCCGACTTCATCTTCTGTCCCGGAGTCAAGGACATGTACCCGGAGGGGTTTGCCTCGTTCGTCGAGGTCGAGCGGCTGGGCGAAGGCCTCTGCGGCAAGTCGCGGCCCGGCCACTTCCGGGGCGTGACTACCGTCGTAGCCAAGCTGTTCAATGCCGTGCTGCCGGACGTTGCCGTGTTCGGGGCAAAGGACGCGCAGCAGGCATTCGTCATCCGGAGGATGACGAGGGACCTCGGGTTCCAGACGCGTATAGTGATCCTCCCGACCGCGCGCGAGAAGGACGGGCTGGCGATGAGCTCCCGTAACGTCTATCTCAGTCCGGAGCAGCGTGCCGAGGCGCCGGTTCTGCACCGGTCGCTCGTGCTCGCGAAACGGATGATTGGGCAGGGCGAGCGCAGCGCGGCAAAGGTGAAGGCCGCCATGCGCCGGCTCATCAGGCGAGAGTCAAGCGGCCGGATCGACTATGTCGAGATGGTGGATACCGACGAGCTAAGGCCGGTCAAAGCCATCAATGGCGAGACGCTCGTAGCGCTGGCCGTCTTCTTCGACAAGACCCGGCTCATCGACAATACCATCGTCCGGGCCTAGGCCGCCCGGGCCGGGTGCTGCATCGCCCGCACGAAAACCCAC
Source organism: uncultured bacterium (assembly GCA_964402475.1). Classification (GTDB taxonomy): domain Bacteria; phylum Hydrothermota; class Tepidihabitantia; order Tepidihabitantales; family Tepidihabitantaceae; genus UBA2258. The sequence goes on from CAYOCZ010000059.1 coordinate 8,892, forward strand.
CCCAGAACCGCGAGCGCGCAAAGTACTGCGCCGATTGCCACCAGTACCGTTCTGTACGATGTCAGGTCCCCGAGAGCACCGATGAATAGCGTCGTCAAGAGGAACGCGGCATTGGTGATGAACTCGCGGGTAGAGAATATCCGGCCGCGGATGTCGGCTGGCACTTCCTCCTGCAACATCGTGTTCTGAACCACGCCCAGCCACGAGAAGGCGACGCCGGCGACCAGCGCAACTACAGCCATGAACCAGACCGTGATGAGCCAGGGGCTCGCGAGGAAAAGCAGCCCGTAGAGGAGAATCACGCCGACCACGACCAGCGGCTTGTTGATGCGCTGCCGGATGTAGCTCATACTGGCGGCGCCGGCGATCATGCCGACCGCGAGGACGCCGGCGAACACGCCGACCCCGGCGGTCCCCAGCTTGAGCACCTGCTGCACGAGGTAGATGAGCACCGTGTAAGAGACCGACGAGATGAACATCGTCACAACCACCGAGGCCATCACGAACGCCACCAGACGGTCCCGACCGACAACGCGAATGACTTCGGCCAGGTCGCGGAAGAGCTGTCGGAACGCGTGCCCCGCAAGGTCCCACGCGCTTCTGCGCTGGCCGGGAGCCGGGAGCCCGGGGCTGTCTGCTGTGGGTTCTCTGTGTGCGATGAACGTTCCGGCAATTGCCAGGGCGAGGAGGCCTGCGGTCAGGTGGGTCGAGGCATTGATGAAGAGACCGTACTTCCAGCCCGCCCACTTGAGGAGAAATCCGCCGACCACCATCCCGAGCACGGTCGCGACCCTGGAGAAGGTCAGGCTGACCGAGTTGGCGACGAGCAGCTTCCGTCTTGCCACGAGCTGCGGCAGCAGGGCCGGGACCGAGGTGTTGTTGAAGACGTCGAGGCCGAAGAAGATGAAGAGCGCTACCCAGAACGGCGTGTAGCTCTTGAGCGCGATCATCAGGAACGCGGTAGCGACCAGCAGGCCGGACTGGATGAGGTGCGTGACCCCGAGCACCCGGCGCTTGTCCCAGCGGTCAACTAGCACGCCGGCGATCGGGGCGAGGAGCATCGTCGGGATGACGAAGGCGAACGAGCCGGTCGAGTAGGCCATCAGCTTGCCCGGACTGGCCACGGCAATCACGGTAATGAGCAGCATGTGGGTGAGCCGGTCCCCGAGTTGGGACAGGCTGCAGGATGCGGTCAGCAGGCTGAAGTTCCGGATACGCAGGACCGAAGCGAAGCCGCGCGACATCCGTGCATCGTAGCGGCCAACTGCCCGGAGTCAAGTTGACACGCGGGGCAGTTGGTCTACAATCACGCGAGTTCGCGCGGTGGCGTGAGCACAGGAGTTTGAAACGGAGGTCATTGTGAATCGTGCTGTTTCAGCAGTGGCTGCGGCGGCCTTGCTTGCCGCAAGTCTGGCCCTAGGCCAACTCAGTTATGTCGAGTGTTCCAGCGGCTTTCAGGGCAACCCGGCGCTGGAAGGAGGCAGGACCGAGCTGGAGTTCGCCGACATCGACAACGACGGCAACATCGACATTCTCAGCATCGGCGACCACGGGAGCCCGTACATCAACACCCAGGAGCACGGCGTGATGGTCTGGTTCGGTGATGGGCACGGCGGCTGGAGCGTGTTCCAGTACGGCGATTTCGGGTACGGAGGTATCGCCGTCGGCGACGTGAACTGGGATGGGTTCTGGGACATCGGGTACGGGATGCACCACAACTACTCAGGCGTGGACCTCGGTGACGACATGCTCGAAGTCGCGCTCGGTGACGGCACCGGGCAGATGTGGACCGCGTGGGACGACAGCCTTGTTCCCGGCGGCTCGGTCTGGGGGATGTTCGCCACCGACTTCGGGGATATCGACAATGACGGCGACCTGGACGTCGGTTCGTCGTCGTTCGGGTCCGGCGTCAGACTCCGCGTGTTCCTCAACAAGGGCGACGGCGCGTGGCATCAGACCTTCGGCCTCGGCGACGGCAACAGCGCGATGGAGTTCTACTTCCGCGACGTGAACATCGACGGCAACGCCGACATCATCCACGCGGCCGCGGGCCCGGCAGTGTACTTCGGCGATGGTGCGGGCAGTTTCGTTCCCGGTGATTCCGGGCTGCCGCGGACGAACTACGGTCTCTCCGGGATATCGCCGGGGGACGTGGACAACGATGGCGGGTGCGACGTTGCGTTCGCCAACTCAGACGGCGGCGTAGAGGTCTGGTCGTTTGACGACGTAGCCGGAAGCTGGCAGAGCGTGTCCGGTACGCTGCCCAGCTCCGGCGACTTCGAGGGGACGCAACTCTGTGACATGAACGCCGACGGATTCAACGACGTCTGTGCGCTGGGTGGTGGACACACCAAGGTCTGGCTGGGCGACGGGTCCGGGAACTGGACCGAAGCCGCAGACATCACGACGCCCGATGGCACCTACGCGGCGTTCCGCACCGGCGCGGATTTCGACCACAACGGTTTCCCCGACCTCGCCTTCGTCACCCGCGAAGGGACCTGGCCCAGCGACCACAACGTGGCGCACGCGTTCCGCGAGTCGTCCGCGGCCGATTCGTTCAGAGTTTTCCCGGTCTTCCCGCGCGGCGGTGAGAAGTTCGCCAACGGTTCGGCCCAATTCATCGATTGGTGGAGCTCATGGCTGGGGATGCCGGTTGGGCAAGATAACGGTCCGTTCGTGCAGCTTCTGCTTTCGACCACCGGTCCATCCGGTCCGTGGAATACGGCAATCTACCAAGGACCACCCAACGCCGGCCGGTTCCAGTGGAGGATTCCCGAATCGGTCAAATCACCGAACTGCTATATCCGCTACGAGTTAATCAACATATACACGATTCCGCCCGAGACCGCGTTTGCCGTCACGCCGCGTGCCTTCACCATCGGCGATTCCGCGCCAGGCGTGGAGCAAAGCCGCACGCCGCAAGCCTCAAGCTTCAAGACAGGAGCGACCGTCGTCCGACGCGTTCTGTTCCTGAGCGGGGACTGTCCCCGCACGGGGACTGTCCCCAAGGCCCTGCTCGACATCAGCGGCAGGAAGGTCATGGAGCTCCGCCCCGGCGCGAACGACGTCCGGTGCCTGAGCCCGGGCGTGTACTTCGTAGGAGAAACCCAAGCCCGAGCGATCCATAAAGTTGTCGTTCTGAGGTAGGCTTCCGAAAAGAGGGCAGGCCGTGAGGCCTGCCCTCGGGTCCGAGTCAGGAACCTAGAATCTCAGAAAGACTCCGACGCCGCCGCTGCGAGTCAGTTCCTTGGCGGCTTCACCCTTCACCACCTCTA